>NZ_PYCI01000210.1:0-7889 GCF_003015105.1 Chroococcidiopsis sp. CCALA 051
AGTCAAAATTCACGCATTCAAAATTCAAAATTTGCCACTCGCCTCTTGCCTCTTGCCTCTTGCCTTTTAACCAATTACCAATTTCCAATTGCCAATTACCATTACATTTGTCATGGTAGAAAAATGACATTTATTCGATGCGATCGCACCTTTGCTGCTCGTAAATTAGAACCATTGTGACAGTATGACAAGGAGCAAGCATAGGAGGTAGTCGGATGATGTCCAAAATTACAATGGCACAACTAACACAGACATGGCGATCGCAGTTAGCTGAAGACTACCCGCAAGCCAGTGTAGCCAACAGGGAAAGTATTGTTCGGTGGTTGCTTGGCGATGACTTAGAACGATTTGACAACCTGACTTCAGCTCAACTACACGTGACTCAACAAGCATTGTCATTTCGCTATCGAATTCTGCAAAAGCGTTATTTAGGCATACCACCAGAACGAGCTTATCGCCGCCTCATCAGTCGTTTGAGTAGTTTATTGGTACTGCGGCACAAAGTTCGCGCTTTAGTTGCCCTCAGTCGCGATCGCCACCGCACTGTGGTAGATGTCATTCAAGAAGTTTTGCAGGAATTATTGCTGCGCGATCGCTACATTCAACAACAAGTAGCCTGGATTGCCCAGTGTACAAACAATTTCCAACTCCGTAGTGCTTTACTATTCGCCAGTATAGAAGAATATTCCATGCGTCCGATCCGCGATCGACCTCTGTTAGTCTATCGGACGATTGACTATTTACAGCGTACGGCACGGGGAGGAATCACTTACTCACCTAACAGCGAGCAATTACAACTCGTGTCAGACGAATTTTTCACGGAGGAAAGCGACAATTCTTTCAGCTGGCTGGATAACCATGCCTTAGTTGCATATCAAGAGGCTGAAACCGAGGCAGAACAAAAAGCGATGCACGATGCTGTCAAACAAGAATTGTCCGATTATTTGCAGGTAAAACTAGGGAAGGAAGCAGTACAGTGGTTGCAGCTTTATCTCCAAGGTAAATCGCAGCAGGCGATCGCCAATCAATTAAATTTGGACGTGCGACAAGTTTACCGACTGCGGGAAAAAGTCTGCTACCATGCAGAACGAACTTTTGCCCAGAAAAAACAACCAGAACTCGTAGCTAACTGGCTGGCAGCGAAAGTTACCGAACATCAAAATTGAAGACTTCTAGCCGAATAGGAATAAGGGAGCGATCGAGCAGGGAGCATTACTATATAAAAAACTTCAGCGTAACGCATCACTCTCAGTTTTTGGTGCGTTACTGAGATTTTTTCAACAATCAAACCGGATTCCTATAGTCAGAAACTATACAGCAAAAATGTAAGCTTTTATTAAGCTACTGCCTTTCTTCATTAGTTCTTCATTTTTTTTTCCTATTCTCCAAAAAGATAAAGATGCTAGTGCTTGAGTTTGAATACTCAGATTAAGACAACAGCCAAACAAACTAAACTCCTCGGAGTCTTTCATTGCCAGAAACAAAGTAAGTTATCACGTTATCCGGTGTAACTTGCGATCGAACTCTGGCTTTTTTTCTCAATTAACTATTGACGGCTCATAGTTGAAGGTTGATAGTTAACCGTCAACCACCAACTACCAATTACCAATTACCAATTACCAATTTTGTTTCTCGTATAACCAAGGAGAAATTTGATGACAATTACTCCAGAGCGAGAGCAAAAAGTAAGGGTTGTAGTCGATAACGATCCGGTTCCTACCTCACCTGAGTTATGGGCAAAACCAGGACACTTCGATCGCACTCTTGCTAGAGGTCCCAAAACGACAACTTGGATCTGGAACCTCCATGCTAATGCTCACGATTTCGACACTCATACCAGCGATTTAGAAGATATTTCCCGCAAGATTTTCGCTGCCCATTTCGGTCACTTAGCTGTTATATTTATCTGGCTGAGTGGCATGTACTTTCACGGCGCGAAATTCTCCAACTTTGAAGCTTGGATGGCAAATCCAACTGGTGTTAAACCCAGCGCCCAGGTAGTTTGGTCGCTTGTCGGTCAAGATATTTTAAATGCCGATGTTGGTGGTGGCTTCCACGGAATTCAAATTACTTCGGGACTATTTCAACTCTGGCGGGCTGCTGGCATTACTAATACTTTTCAGCTTTACTGTACCGCGATCGGTGGTTTGGTAATGGCAGCGATAATGCTCTTTGCTGGCTGGTTCCACTATCACAAACGCGCTCCCAAATTGGAATGGTTTCAAAATTGGGAAGCGATGATGAACCACCACTTAGCAGGATTGCTAGGCTTGGGTTGCCTGGGTTGGGCAGGGCATCAAATTCACGTTGCTTTGCCCGTTAACAAACTATTGGATGCTGGGGTCGCTATTAAAGATATTCCCCTGCCTCACGAATTCATTTTGAATACAAGCTTAATGGCAGAGTTATATCCTAGCTTTGCCAAAGGTTTAGTACCATTCTTTACCCTGCAATGGGGACAATATGCCGATTTTCTCACCTTTAAAGGTGGTCTGAATCCGGTCACGGGTGGTCTGTGGTTGTCAGATACCGCTCACCATCATTTAGCGCTTGCGGTGCTGTTCATCGTTGCCGGACACTTCTACCGCACTAACTGGGGTATCGGTCACAGTTTCAAAGAAATGTTGGATGATGCCAAATCTCCCAACATGCTGCCATTTTTAAACTTTATCGGTCCTGTGGGTCATGAGGGACTCGATAAAATCTTCGAGACTTCTTGGCACGCTAATCTATCTATCCACTTAGTACAGTTTGGAACGGCTAGCCTACTGGTGGCGCACCACATGTATGCTATGCCTCCCTATCCCTACCTAGCAACAGATTACGCTACTGCTCTGTCTCTATTTACCCACCACGTCTGGATTGCCGGATTCTGTATCGTCGGTGGTGCAGCCCACGCAGCTATTTTCATGGTACGGGACTACGATCCAGCCCATCACGTCAACAACATATTAGATCGAACCCTCCGTCACCGCGATGTCATTATTTCTCACCTCGCTTGGGTTTGTCAGTTTTTAGGCTTTCATAGCTTTGCTATGTACTGCCACAACGACACCATGCGAGCTTTCGGTCGTCCCCAAGATATGTTCTCAGATACGGGAATTCAGCTACAACCAATTTTTGCCCAGTGGATTCAGCACATCCACACCGCAGCCGTGGGAGCGGCGCAGGTGGCTCAACCCTTGGGTGATGTCTTTGGTGGCGTGCGGGGAATCGAACTCTCAGGACTCGGTACGACAGCTCCAGGCATCGGCGCACCCGTCAGCTACGCTTGGGGTGGTGGTATGGTTGCAGTTGGTGGTAAAGTCGCCATGATGCCGATCGCACTGGGTACGGCAGACTTCTTGATCCACCACATCCACGCTTTTACAATTCACGTCACGGTACTCGTACTGTTCAAAGGCGTACTATTTGCCCGTGGTTCGCGTTTGGTTCCAGATAAAGCAAACTTGGGCTTCCGCTTCCCTTGTGATGGACCAGGACGCGGTGGTACGTGTCAGGTATCGGCTTGGGATCACGTCTTCCTGGGTCTATTCTGGATGTACAACTCCCTATCAATGGTAGTTTTCCACTTTAGTTGGAAGATGCAATCAGATGTTTGGGGAACGGTCGATTCAGATGGCATTGTCACGCACTTGACCGGAGGTAACTTTGCTACCTCGTCGATTACCAATAACGGGTGGCTGCGCGATTTCCTCTGGGCGCAATCGGCACAGGTGATTCAGTCTTACAACTCATCCCTGTCTGCCTACGGTCTGATGTTCCTAGCCGGACACTTCATTTTTGGCTTTAGCCTCATGTTCCTGTTCAGCGGTCGGGGCTACTGGCAAGAACTGATCGAATCGATCGTTTGGGCGCACAACAAATTAAAAGTTGCCCCAGCAATTCAGCCGCGTGCTTTGAGCATCGTCCACGGTCGAGCTGTTGGTGTCGCTCACTACCTCTTAGGAGGAATTGTCACGACTTGGGCGTTCTTCCTAGCACGAATGGTAGCAATTGGTTAATGGTAATGGGTAATGGGTAATGAGAAGACGTAGGGGCGGGTTTTGACCAAAAATTTTCACTTAAGGTTGTCAACCTATTTGCGCGCACCCGCCCGTACAAAAGTCAAAAATCGTAGGAGCGGGTTTTGACCAAAAATTTTCACTTAAGGCTGTCAAACTGTTTGCGCGCACCCGCCCGTACAAAAATCAAAAGTCGAAATCAAACAACTACCAACTACCAATTACCAATTACCAATCAAATAAATTTGAACCAAAACAAAGAATATGGCTACAAAATTTCCAAAATTTAGCCAAGACCTTGCTCAAGACCCTACGACCCGTCGTATTTGGTATGCGATGGCGACAGCTCACGATTTTGAACTCCATGATGGCATGACAGAGGAGAATCTTTATCAAAAGATTTTTGCCTCTCATTTCGGTCATTTGGCGATTATCTTTCTGTGGGCATCGGGGGTTTTGTTTCACGTCGCTTGGCAAGGCAATTTCGAGCAGTGGATTAAAGACCCTTTAAATGTGCGTCCGATCGCCCATGCGATTTGGGATGCTCAATTTGGTCCACCCGCGATCGAGGCTTTTACGAGAGCTGGAGCAACTAATCCAGTCGATATCTGCTATTCCGGTGTTTATCACTGGTGGTACACGATCGGGATGCGGACGAACAACGAACTTTACGTTGGTGCGATCTTCTTACTTTTACTCGCAGCTTTGTTCTTATTTGCTGGTTGGTTGCACCTCCAACCGCGATATCGTCCTACTCTCGGTTGGTTCAAAAGTGCCGAACCACGTTTGAATCATCACCTAGCTGGTTTGTTCGGTGTCAGTTCCCTAGCTTGGGCAGCTCACTTAATTCACGTTGCAATTCCCGAATCTCGCGGGCAACATGTGGGATGGGATAACTTCTTGTTTACCCCGCCGCATCCAGCGGGTTTGGGTGCGTTCTTTACCGGGAATTGGAGCGCTTACGCCCAGAATCCCGATACGGCTCAACATGTGTTTAACAGTTCTCAAGGTGCAGGAACGGCAATTCTGACGTTCTTAGGTGGTCTTCATCCCCAGACTCAATCTTTGTGGCTGACGGATATGGCGCATCACCACGTGGCGATCGCCGTCTTGTTCATAATTGCCGGACACATGTACCGTACCAACTGGGGGATCGGTCACAGCATCAAAGAGATGCTGAACTCCAAATCTTTCTTTGGGGCAAAGGTTGAAGGTCCTTTCAACTTACCGCACCAAGGATTGTACGACACGATCAATAATTCGCTTCACTTCCAACTGTCTTTTGCTTTAGCTGCTTTGGGTGTAGCAAGTTCTTTGACAGCACAGCATATGTATTCGATGCCACCCTACGCTTTCATCGGGCAGGACTTCACGACTCAAGCAGCGCTGTATACCCATCATCAGTACATTGCTGGGTTTTTGATGGTAGGGGCATTTTCCCATGCTGGCATCTTTTGGATCAGAGACTACGATCCAGAACAAAACAAGGGTAACGTCCTAGATCGGATGCTGCGTCACAAAGAGGCGATTATTTCTCACTTGTCTTGGGTGTCTCTTTTCTTGGGTTTCCACACTCTAGGCTTATACGTCCACAACGATGTAGAAGTTGCCTTTGGTGCGGCAGAAAAGCAAGTGCTGATCGAACCAGTGTTCGCTCAGTTTATCCAAGCAGCTCATGGTAAGGCGTTATACGGGTTTAATACGCTGTTATCAAACCCAGATAGTATTGCTTCTACAGCTTGGCCCAACCATGCTAATGTTTGGCTACCGGGATGGTTAGATGCGGTCAATAACACGACGAACTCGTTGTTTTTGACGATTGGACCTGGAGACTTCTACGTTCACCACGCGATCGCCCTTGGTTTGCACGTCACCACTTTAGTCCTGGTCAAAGGAGCCTTAGATGCTCGCGGTTCTAAGCTGATGCCCGACAAAAAAGACTTCGGCTATGCCTTCCCTTGCGATGGTCCCGGTCGCGGTGGTACTTGCGATATCTCTGCTTGGGACGCTTCCTATTTAGCTGTGTTCTGGATGCTCAATACTCTAGGTTGGGTCACTTTCTATTGGCACTGGAAACATTTAGCAATTTGGGAAGGGAATGTAGCTCAATTCAACGAGTCTTCTACCTATCTCATGGGCTGGTTCCGAGATTACCTCTGGTTGCATTCCGCTCAGTTGATTAATGGTTACAACCCCTATGGTACAAATAGCCTAGCTATTTGGTCGTGGATGTTCCTCTGGGGACACCTGGCTTGGGCTGTGAGTTTCATGTTCTTGATTACTTGGCGGGGTTACTGGCAAGAATTGATTGAAACTCTAGTCTGGGCGCACGAAAAAACACCATTATCTTTCGGATATTGGAGAGATAAGCCTGTAGCATTATCTATCGTTCAAGCTCGTTTAGTTGGCTTGACTCACTTCACCGTTGGCTATATTGCTACCTATGGTGCTTTCTTGATTGCGTCAACGGCTGGAAAGTTTGGCTAGCCTAGAGCAAAAATTTTAGGGCAGATTCTACAAGAAATACATTCGTTGTTTCTGCCCTAGAAATTGGCTTTATCAGTTGCGAATTTAGACTCTCCTCTCCTGGTACGTCCACCAGGAGAGTTCTTGGAAAACTAGAAATTGACACGTTTTATATTTGCGTTTATCTGCGTTACAACTCATAAAAAAATGCTTATTTGAGAAGTTGCACGTAAGAAGCAAGATCGGAGGATCGACAACTTTAATTAGGAGAAAATCAAAAATGACTAATACTGCCAATCCATCTGTAGAATCAAAATTGAACTATAGGCTCGATACCGATCCCGTTCAACCCTATAAAGGAGATCCGTTTAACAGTAATTTCTCTACAGCTATTACCGATTCTCCCTTAGCTAGAGCTTTTATTAACAATCTTCCTGCCTATCGCAAAGGACTCACTCCTTTTATGCGTGGTTTAGAAATTGGCATGGCTCACGGCTATTTTCTAGTAGGACCAGAGGTTGTGGTTGGACCATTACGAGAGACAGCTCATGGTGCTAATTTAAGTGGATTAATTACAGCAATATATATAGCTGTATCAGCTTGTTTGGGAATTTCTATTTTTGCCATCACGACCTTCCAAGGAGATCCTAGAGGTGCTTATGGCTCTACTTCTAAAGATTCACTCAGACCGTTACGCAATCGCGATGAATGGTATCAATTAAATGGTGGAATTTTTCTAGGAGCAATGGGAGGAGCTGTATTTGCTTATTTACTGCTAGAAAACTTCGATGCTCTAGACTCAATTTTGCGGGGTGGGGTTAATGTTAATTAGTGCGGAGGTAGGCATTGCCCATCCTACACACCTTATCAATTACCAATTACCAATAAAAACTGGAGAATAGCATCATGGTAGATATGACACAATTAACAGGGTCTTATGCTGCTTCGTGGTTACCTTGGATTATGATTCCTTTAATATTTTATATTTTGCCGTTTCCAGTATTTGCTCTAATATTTATTTGGATTGAAAAAGAAGCAGGAACGGCTGACGAAGAAGTATGATTGCAAGGAGAGAGAAAACTAATATATCTCGGTTTGTGAGGCAAAGATCTTGAGTATCCTCTCTAATCTATCTTATAAAAGAGGCAAGAAACCCTGTTAGTTCTATTTGCTTTACAAATTTTTTCCTGTAGAGACGTTACATGTAACGTCTCTACAGGAAAACCAATTTTTAGTTATCTTTCTTCTGTCACACTAGCAGAATAAAAGTAGAAGTTAAGCGGAATTTAGCTGAACATAAGTAATTGGGGCAGTATGGAAGTCATTCATATAAGCCATCAGTAAACAGGTCTTGGTAGTCATTGCACTCATCATCGACGAAGCCAACAGTAGTAACGGCAGGACGTGGCTCAACCATGC
>NZ_PYCI01000052.1:0-41016 GCF_003015105.1 Chroococcidiopsis sp. CCALA 051
ATTTAATAATACACTCTATGAATTTATCTTATTTATCCTTAAATTGAAACAATATTTTAGCACTTTTTAACTTTCAAATAAAGATTTGAATAACTGGAGTTCAACTCTAATCAACTGAATCATACTCTTTAAAATCTCACTCCGAACTGCAAAGTTAGGTTCGACATTTAACATATCCTAACAAGGTTTTTTATCACTATCATTATGTCTTGCAAAAATGTCAAGACTTGCTTTTGGCTAACGCCAACAAGGAGTGATATAAACTATAGATTTGGGGCAATTCAATGGTTAGAACTAAGGATAATTCTCTAGAAAATAAAACTAAAATTGCTACGGAAAAGCTAATTATGGCTGCGCGTAAATTGGTGCAATCGGCTACTCCAACAGAAGCCTTAGAAATCTGGAAATTTGTCAAAACTCAGCAATTAAAGCGCATTCCTGGGCTGACTGCCGAGCAGATACAAACTTTGATAGAAACACAAGCTAAAGAAATGGGCGCGGAGTACATTTTGACAGAGTTATCCTCTACCAAGCATCAGGGTAAAGAAACCGATCCACCTGCTTTCGCAGATGAGATGATGCCTACAGTCGCTGCTGTAAATATGTCAAGCAATGAGAGCGTGACGAATACCAGCGAAAACGGAGCAAAACCAAAGACAGGTATTGCTAGCAGCAAGTCTAGATAAGCCATAAAACTACCTGCTTACGCAGATGTGGCAAGCGATCGGCTCAATTCTCGCTTGCCATGACAGTTTATCTACTGCATTTCAAAAAGCCAATTAACCCATCCCGCCCCCCACAGCACTACTTAGGTTGGACAACAGACTTAGACGAACGCATCCGCGCTCACAGGCGAGGCAAGGGATCGCGCTTCTGCCAAGTGGCATTCGAGCGGGGCATTAGCTTTAGTGTTGCAGAAGTCTGGAAAGGCGATCGTTCCCTAGAACGAAAGTTAAAACAGCAAAAAAATAGTCGGCGCTTTTGTCCGATTTGCTGCAAATCGCGTTCGCTATTACGCAGTCAACTTGCTGGCTTTTCAGGGGAGAATCATGCGATCGCTCATTAAACAGCTCTGGTCGCTCCCTCCCGACTGGAAATTAGTTCCTGTTCGCGGTAAGCAACCCATCGGTAAGGGGTGGAACAAGCACCCTTACTCTCCGGCACAACTTATTGAGTGGATAGAAACTGGACACACCTGCACGGGCTTCGGACTGCTGACTGGCACACCTATCGGTCAGGACGATTGCATTCTAGCAGTTGACCAAGACGGTGATGCAGCTGGTACTGCATTAGCAGCTCTTGCACGAGGTAAACCGCTGCCTCAGACAGTTACTTTGACATCTGGCAGACCAGGGCGCTGTCAGTATCTACTCAGAGTGCCAATAACTATCGCAGCATCAATCGAGTCTCGCAAACTAAATGTGGGGCTAGAATTACGTTGGACTAGCATGATATCGGTACTACCACCTTCAATTCATCCCTTAACGAAGCTGCCCTATCAGTGGCTACCAGGTCATTCCCCTCACGAGAGCGCGATCGCCATAGCTCCAGATTGGTTAGTTGGGCTGATGGCGAGACGGCAATCGCACTCGTCATCTAACCAGCGTTCGCGCTCGATAGCTTCTAAGCATTGTCATCAAGGAAACGAATCGCGCTTTTCCATGTGTCCTTCCCAGCTTAATCGAGTTGCTGCTCTGCTGTCACGGCTTCATCCCAGTCGTGCCGATGATTACCACGAGTGGATACGAGTAGGAATGGCACTGTACTCTCATTCGCCAGCACTACTACCCCTGTGGGATGATTGGAGCAGGCGATCGAGTAAATACAAACCAGGAGAGTGCGCCTCTAAATGGGCTACATTCAACCCAACTAAAATTAGTATCAACACCTTATACTATCTAGCCAACAAAGATTCTTCTCAAACGCCAGCAGCATAAGCTCGATAATATCTCTGCTAAAAGCAGAGAATTTTTATTAGAAACCATTTCAGTCTCTAAATAATTTCAATTTTCACCTTTTTAGAAAAAGTCTAAACTCCTTAGTTTTTAAAAAGCTGCATTACAGTAGCACTATACGCTATAAATTGCCGACAACTAAATTTTTCAAATAGTTTCTACTTTGAACACCTACTAACGTAGCCTAATTAGTGACATTCATCGATATGTTTCATGTTCAAAATTATAAAGAAAGTTAGTGACTCAACTGAATCAGAACTTACTCAACACTGCACGGATTTGATTCCACAAATGACTCCAGATGTTAGTAACTACGCCAAAGGCAGATATAGGCTTTGGTTGTTTCATGAAGCATTGCTTACTAAAAAGCGAGTCATCCCAGCTTACTTTGACGGAAGGTTATGGCAATTCTGTCAGCGAATTTACCCTGGCAGCAACATCGCCTTACTCACGTTTGGTGGTGAAGCACATGGCATTAAAAGTAATGGCAAAATCTTGCCACATCGAGATGACACTTATGCTCAAGAACTAGCATATGGTGTCAACTTCGGTGCAAGTGCAACATTTGGATACAATACCGACCGTAGAGGTAATAACTTTACTGCTACTACCGTTGAATACTATCATCTAGAGCCAGGACTGATCTATCAGTTCAACTGCAAGCATCAGCACGCAGTTGTAGGACACGAACCTGGTAGATTTAGTCTAAATATTTGGACTATTCGCAACAATTTAGACAAATATCCAGGCTTTACACTCGCACCAAATATTGCGGCTTTGTTGCCAAAATAGATTTATTTATATCTTTCACTTCACAAAGAAGTGAATTTTTTTACCGATAAATTAAGAGCTGCTAACGCAATGATAATAGTGAAGTTTATCTCTTATTATTATGGCTACTCGCAAAACATCTGCTCCTACAATTATGCCGATTGACGATGCAGCACTGGAAGAATACGCTACTAGTGACTATAATGAAAAGCTTTACTCCTTGGTGTACTATACACTGCGAGAATTGCAGGGATTAGCAGCTAAGAAATCAGTGGGGGATTCCTTCTCCTGGAACGAACTCAAAGCTCGTTTTACTGAAGTATTTGGCACTGTTGAATCAAGGCGCTATTCACTAGAACAGCTTCTAGAGTACGCACAACGCAAATTCGGTAAATCTCTGGAGGATTTGCAAGAAATCAACGAGCGGTCTTGGGCAAGACGCAAGGCTTTTAATGCTCAATCCAACGTGCAACAAGTAGCAAATTCCTCCACGCCAGCAACGGTCGATCGCCCTTAGAATTTAGCCTTGAATAGCGTCCTACTCCCCTTCACGGAAAGGACGCTAATTTTCTCATTCTTTTACCAAATCAGATGAGAGAAAAATTTAAGAATTTGCTTAACTTTATTTTCTGTACAAGCCTCTGACGAGGCGAAAACACCAAGAAAAGTGTTGAACTATTATTCTGCATTTTCTCACAATTCCCAACCGCTGACGCGGCGAAACCATTGAAACTGAATTGGAGCCATAACTTATGATTAATCAAGTTTCTATTCTCGGCAACCTCGCTACTGCTCCTCGCCAAGAAGTATTGCCTTCTGGCACTGTTAAGGTTAGTTTCTTGCTAGCTTACAACAGCTACTATACTGACCGCAGCGGACAGCAACAGGAGAAAGCCGAATTCTTTTGGGTAGAAACCTTCGGTCGCAGTGCTGTCAATGCTGGCAAATTCTTAGTGCAGGGACAGCAGGTAGCAGTTGCAGGACAACTATCTGGTGGAAACATTCGTTTAGAGAATGGTTCTTACCGCAACTGCACTGCAATTCGAGCAGAACAGATTGAGTATTTGAGTAAGCCTCAATCGCGCACTGCCGATCCTGACGTTGAACCTGCTGTTGCTAACGTTGAATTCTAATCCGATCGGCGGGATTTTCTGGCTTACTTTGTCAGAGAAAATCCCGCTGATTTATTTTTATAAATATTCGCCTCACGGCGTTAGAAAGAGGCAATTTATTCTCGCTCTAACGCTCATGCAGCAATTAGAAATTTGGGACTTAACTTGTACTGAAGCCGACAGTCCCCTACTCTTTCCTAACCCGCGCAAGGCTCAAAAACTTCGCTCTTTAGCCGATGCAATGAACGATGCGATCGCTGCGAAGAAAAATCCACCCATCGCCCAACTTAACCCTACCCATCGCCGCGCTGGGATTGCCAATTCCATGTATCAAGAGGGAGTGAGGTTAGAGCGAATTCAGTCGTGGCTTTACGCTATGGCAGACCGTGCCGAACTTGGAGATTTGCCCCGCATTCTGGATGGAATCAATGCTAAAACCCAACTGGAAGTCCTAGCAGCTATGAGCAATGACAGTTGGAGCAACCAGGACATAGAAGGCGTATTCTCTTCAACCGAGCGGTACGCCCAGTGGGTGAAAAAGCTAAAGAGCGCGGGCATTCATACGCCAAAACAATGCCTGAGAGCGATCGCCGCACTCAAAGAGCTATGCGATTTTAGCACTTGCAGCCCTGAAGAAACAGCAGCCCAAGAGATCGCCCAACTCAAACGAGAGGCAGTGTGGCAAGGGATACCCGATTACTTTCCTACACCCAGGCATTTAATCGAACAAATGCTTTCGCTTGCCGCACTCGAACCGAAAATGCGAGTGTTGGAGCCTTCTGCTGGCTCTGGGTCGATCTGCGAATATCTTAGGGCAGCGGACATTGAGCCTGATTGCTTCGAGGTATCGCCCACCCTACGCTCTCTTTTGAAACGCCAAGGATTCAACTCGATCGGTGACGACTTCATGCAAGCAACTCCACAACCGATCTATCACCGCGTCATCATGAATCCACCATTCAGTCTCGGTAACGACATTTACCACATCCAGCAGGCGTTCAAATGGTTAATTCCTGGCGGCAGGCTAGTAGGCATTACTAGTTGCTGCTACACCTACGGCACTAGACAGAAATATCAACAATTTCGCCGTTGGCTGCGCCATCTCCAAGCAACAGAGTTTGATAATCCCCCTGGCTCTTTCCTCCAGAGCGAGCGCCGGACAAATGTAAATACGCGGATGCTCGTCATTGATAAACCAGAAGAGGACGCTTAAAAACATTTAGCAGTTTTTGCAAGTTCGCGCTAGTTTTCCACTCCCGAAACTAGCGCCTAACGGCGAAGCTAGTTAAAACAAGTTCTTTTGTGAGGCGAGTAAAGTCTTAGAACGCAGCATTTGTGCGTAAGTCGTGTTGTTGTGCCTATCGCTTGGAAGCAATTCCCAATACGCTAACCCAAAGGCTACGGGTTAGGAAGGACTAAAAAACGATCTCTGAAAAAATTGTCGAAGGTTAAAGACAGCCATCTGACAATCTTTCATTAATCCTAACAAGTATAAAAGTGAATCTATGGAGATAAAAAATGACTGATATCAACTTTAACAATCGAACAAATTGTTGGGATGCCCTTGTAGGTGAGGAAATAATTGGAATAGAAACTCAAAGTTTTCCTACCTACGAGGAAGCTTCCGCATGGATTGTTAGTCGCTGTGAAACCTATCCGTGGCAGACTTGTGGCTTAGCATACGACAAGCGGATGAATATTTGGGATGCCTGGGCAGATGCGGACGCTTGGTCATTCCCATCCCTGCAAGAAGCGAACGACTGGATAAACTCGCGAACAAACTTGCCCTCCTACTAAGAAAAGCAAACATAACAGACAGTTTTCTCCCCTCCTACACCTGCTAGGAGGGCGTTATTTTTACAGGTAATTAGCTATGAAACAACCCCAAAAACAAAAAGCACAATTCGTAATGATACCAATTCCAAAAGAACAACTTTCTAATTTTATTGGTAAGCAAATACATCTAGCGTGGGCTAATCGAGGATGTACTTGGAAACTTCTACAAATTGATGGCGATCGCATCTATTTAGAAACACCAAAGACAAAGAAACCACTGGTAGCGAAAGCCAGCGATGCTATGTACACTCGTCGGCACGAAAGGTATTCCAGATGATGGATAGTAACATACTCTCTGCATTGCTGGTTTGAAAAAATCTGCTGCTTCGATTGAGTTAACTGATGCAGCGCTGACGCGCCCTTTTGCGGTGATGAATTGCCTTCACCTTTATGGATGACTTACTCACCGATCCACTCGTCATTACCGCTCTCAACGATTGGTACGATTGGCAACAGCAGCAATGGCTCAAAGCAATTGCAATACCAGAATCCCCTGAAGCTCTAGCTCTAGCCCAAGCTGAAGCAGATTGGGAATCAAAACGCGAGTACTACCATCACGCCTACCTTAATACCGAACGCTATTGATAACACCATCTACCCCGTCAATTAACTTGCAGATGGGGTAGAGATTTATGGAACAGAACATCAGATGAGCCAAATTACTGAGATTAATCGTGCTAGCCTTGCTCAGCTGTCAGTTGCGGCTGCCGAACTTTGGGAAGTCATTGACAACTGCGACTCGGAAATTGAATTGACCGAGTTGCTCGAACGACAATTAGACGTGCAGAATGCTACAGAATCTAAGGTAGATGCGATCGCCTACGTTGCCGATCAACTTCAAGTCGATTTAAAGACTTGGGAAGCACGTCTTGCCAGTATCGTAGCACTGCATACCCCAATTATCGAGCGTCGTCGCCGTCAGCTAGAGCAACTCAAGAGCTATCTGCTCCGACTGCACGAGCTAGGATTGCTACCCGAACGAGTAGCGGGCAAAGAGCGAAGAATTGACTTCCAAAACAACCCACCTAGCATAGTGCTAAAAGTTGACCCCAGCCATCAGGAATTTCCCGAAAAGTTCAAACAGAGCGAGTATTCTGCCCGTTCCAAGGATATTCTGGCAGCTTATAAAGCAGGTGAAGATATCAACGATTTTGCCGAAATTGTCACCCGAAAACACGTCCGTTTTCGCTATCAAAAATCAATTCAATCCCAGCACAAGTCATAAAATTATGCAGACCAGAACTTTTACCACTATTGTTTTAGACAATAGCACTCATACATATAGCAACAGGTATGAATCAGAGCCATTTGCTAGTTTAGTATTGAGTAGCACTACCCAAACCGTCTCAATTCAGTTTTCACCACAACACGTTAACGTGTTAGAAAAATTGATTGCTGAGCTAAAAGCCATTGAATCGCAGCAACAGGCAGACAGACTTGCTTTCCTTAATCGAGAACTGAATCAGTTACAGCGTGAAGTGCAAACTGTTACTTTTACCAATGGTAATTGTAGTCTACCTCAAGAGAGTGTGGAATTTCAAAGTAAAGTTAATTTCTTAACCTAACTGGGCTAGCTGTAAACTAGCCCATCTATTCAAAAATCTTTCGTCTTTGGAGAAGATCCTACGCTCGATTACGTTCAATTTTCAGATGAAATTGAGAAAGCAAATGACCACAAATAGATAATATAGCTAAATGTTATCTATGAGTGTTAAGAGTTAGACATGACTTTGAAACAAATAAATCTATAAGTTCTAAATACTTTAATCAGAACAATTGAATTTAGACTTTAATAAAATATTAATTTGCCTGCGTCTAGGTAAATTAGATTATCATAAGATAAAAGTAAAGAAGTAGGAACTATTAACTATGGAAACCAAAGACAGCTCCCCACCAGGAGAAAATAAAATGTCCACTAAAATAGCAGATGGAACGAGTGAATTTTCTCAGTGGGTCAAGGAGACGGCACGACTAGCACAAGAAGAAGTCAAGAAGGAAATTGCCCTCCATAAAGCAGCAGGCAATCCAATCTTTTATTCAAGAAACGGCAAACTTGTGATGGAATTAGCAGATGGTCGTTGCTATGAATATCGACGGCAAGAAGATGGAACGCGAGAAATCATCCAAGAACTACCCCCTAGATGCTAGAGCTAAAACCTACCTTGACCATAGTTGCCGGACCTAACGGTTCGGGCAAGAGTACTTATACTCGTGCTATTCGCGAATCTTTGGGGGTTCCAGTCATTGACCCAGACTGGGAAGCGCGATTGGTTCGACCTGATGCCCCCCAAGCAGCAGCCGTAGAAGGCGGCAAGCAAGCCATCAAACGCGCTCGTGCTTATCTGGTAAATAACCAGAGTTTTGCAGCAGAAACCACACTAGCTGGTAAGACATACCTGCGGATGATGGCAGAGGCGAAACAAAATGGATGGCTCATCAACTTGATCTATGTCGGTGTTGCTAGCGTCGAAACTAGTATAGACCGCGTAGCCCAAAGAGTTGCACAAGGCGGACACAACGTACCGGAAGAAGACATCCGCCGAAGATATACACGCAGTCTCGCTAACTTGCCAATAGCGATCGAGCTAGCAGACCGTGCTACCATCCTCGATAATTCCACAGCAGCAGGGCATCAACCAATAGCGATTGTCGAAAATGGAAGAGTTGTCGAACAAGTCCGCGAACTACCTGAATGGATCAAAACTTTATTGCCAGAATTTATCGAAGAAAATTAGAGCCAATCGCGCGATCGCAGAAAGCATCGATCTCATGGTGCATCTTTAGAAGAAGTAGAGCGAGCAGGGAGGCTAATTCAAAAGTAGGATGAGCCAAAAGATTGAAACTGTTGAAGATGCGATCGCACTGCTGAAATCATTATCAGCCCAACTCGTGTAGCACCATCGTTTAGTAGTTGAAATGGTCGTTGCTATGAGTATCGACGGCAAGAAGACGGAACAGAAGAAATTATCCAAGAATTACCTCCTAGATGCTAGGGCTAAAACCAACCTTAACTACATAATGGAGAAGAAAAGATTGTTTTTGTTCTATTCTAGAAAAAATTAAAAATATTTTGTATGGTCAAGATAATATTCAAAGGAGGGTAACTCTAAACAGCATTAGCAATAAATTGCCGTTTGGTAGTAAGAATGACAAAATAAGTTCGCGCACTATTGCAGTACTGTAGTTATGAAGAATGACAGGAATTATAATAGTATGGCGGTTGAAAAAACAAACGATCCTAAGATTGAAGTTCCAGAAGAATTGCCTTTTCTTAAAGCTATATGCTGGCAAATTCGGGATGTGAAACGTCTAGATTTTAAAGAAATGCTAGGATCGTATGAAGATGGCTGGCACTATTTAGGCGTACTAGGAGAGCCAAGCTCGGAAGAACTACAGTTCATCAAACAACTAATTCAGCAATATGATTCATGGCTAGCAAGTGATGTTTGAAACTGTTGAAGATGCAATCGCACTGCTGGAATCATTGTCTGCACCAGCCCAACTCGTGCAGCACCATCGTTTAGTAGCTGAAGCAGCTTTGGAGTTAGTAAAACAACTGCACCATCTATTTCCCGAATTCGCATTTAATCGTCAGCTTGTGCTGGTAGGAGCAGCTTTGCATGACGTAGGAAAAATTCAACATAAAAACGAAATTAGTGGTTCGGGAAACCATCACGAGCGCGATGGAGAAAAACTGCTACTCTCCCTCGATCTACTGCCAGAAATTGCTAGATTTTGTCGCACTCATGCCCAATGGCACTCTATAGATGCCACAACTGAGGATTGGTTAGTAGCCCTAGCTGATACCTTGTGGAAGGGATGTAGGAAACAGGAGTTAGAAGCAAAGATTATCGACGCGATCGCCAAACAAACAGGTAAGGATTTTTGGGATGTTTTTATTGCTGCTGACTCTTTATTTGAAGCGATTGCCGATTGCGGTCAAGAGCGGTTGAGTCGCTCTCTTCTTTGAGAAACTTAATTGAAATCAGTCAGCAGAAACCTGGACTGGCAAAATCTTCAGTTAGCTATAAACTATGCTAAAGAAAATGTCCTTATATAATCCACTCAGATTTCCAGTACCTATTCTTAAATTGAGAGAAAGTTCTGATGAACCAAAATTTAAGTTATGATGCTGCTGCTTGGCGCAAGCAATTCATTGCTCTAGTCATGAAAAGAATTAAACCAGGTAGTGGTAGTAGCCTGGAGTTTCTAAAGTCGAGAACGTGGAACAATCCCGTGACAGATATTAAGAGCTACTTGGCGCTAACTCCATTTGTCATCATTGGTGGAGTAGCCACGCGACTGTATATGGTAGAGCGAAGTACTTCAGACTTAGACATTCTTGTATTAAAGGAAAACGCAACTCGTGCGGAACGAGAATTGAAGGCTGCTGGTGCTAAATTCTCAGGAAGCTTAAATTTTGGCGGGACTAGCTGGCAACTACCGGACGGCAGTTCTTTGGATGTCATCGAATCGGGAGAACCTTGGGCTAAAGATGCAATTCAAAATCCAAACTACAGCCCAAATGGTCTGCCCGTCATTTCATTACCATATCTCGTTATTACTAAACTACAAGCCAGTCGCAGTCAAGACCTTGCAGATATTAGCCGAATGCTAGGGGGAGCGGAGTCAGAAGTTTTACAGCAAGTCAGGAATGCAGTTAAAACTTATGCAAGTGATGCAGTAGAAGATTTAGAGGCTCTAATCGAAGCCGGAAAAATGGAGTATCAAGTTGCAACTGCACTACTTGCAGAGCGAGAATAAAACGAAGATATAAGCTCTATGTCTCAAAATTTAAGCGAGAAAATTTACCACAGAATCTACAGCGACATGAGAAACTTAGGAGAAAGTTTTTGGCAGGGATCGAAGACATTATCAAGCAAACTCCCTTTGTAATTGTAGGCGGAGTGGCAACTCAATATTACGTACCGCAGCGCCAGACGCAAGATATAGACATTCTAGTACTAACCCAGAATGCTTCCCCAATCGAACGGGAACTAGACCGAGCTGGTAGTAGAAAAATTGGCAGTTTAGCTATTGGCGGTAGTGCTTGGCAGCTACCAGATGGAACTTATTTAGATGTAATTGAATCCAACAAACCTTGGGTAAAAGAGGCAATCCAAAAACCCAATCGCAGTCTAGATGGATTACCTATTATTTCCTTACCCTATCTAGTTTTAATGAAACTAGAGGCTAGTCGTTTCCAAGATGCGGAAGATCTCAGCAAAGTTTTGGGAGTAGCAGATGAAAGTACTTTAAAACAGGTTCGAACGGTAGTTAGAACTTATTTGAAAGACGCAATAGAAGATCTAGAAAGCTTTATCCAACTAGCAAAGCTGGAATTTCAGCGTTCGCAACGCTCCAGGCAGGCAAATCTCCTAGCGGATTCTTCTAAACCGATCGATCTCGCCGCTCGGATGCAGGTAGATGCTAAAGATGTGGAGCAACGCTCAGTTCAGTCTTCTCCTAAAAGAGAAGAGTGGGAGAAGGTTATGCTTTCCCAAGCACTCAAAAGCCTACAAGATACCAATATTGTTGATGGGATTCAAACAGCCACGTTTGCCAATGGAAAGTTTAGAGCTATCCTGCACGCCCCTACTGAAACTTTGAGTGTTGTAGATGAAAACCAACATCGCGGCACGCTATACAAAACTCGTAAAGGTGAAGCTGCTACGATCGACGAGTTTACAGCCCAAGAGAAAGAGCGGTTTCTACAACAGCGATCGCAACAAAACAAATCTA
The DNA here is from genome assembly GCF_003015105.1 of Chroococcidiopsis sp. CCALA 051. Lineage (NCBI taxonomy): Bacteria > Bacillati > Cyanobacteriota > Cyanophyceae > Chroococcidiopsidales > Chroococcidiopsidaceae > Chroococcidiopsis > Chroococcidiopsis sp. CCALA 051. The sequence continues at coordinate 11,417 of NZ_PYCI01000052.1, forward strand.
ATCTTCAACCGCCCACTTCATCTAAACAGAAGCAGCAGCAAATTGAGCCAGGGGAGTAGTAACCGATCAATGCTGCGATCGCATTAGTCCTAACCATACACCCATGCGCTTACGCGCCGCTTGGGGGTGATGTTTTTCTCATGCTCCTCATGGAACTTCAAGATTTCCAAAACCCAGAGTTTACTGGCTCCATCGCTGGAATGCAAATCTGTCAAATCCTCAATGACAAATCTCCGACAACCGTTGGTCTATTTGTCAAGGCTAGTACCCTAGAACTGATCGGTTGGGAAGGAGAGTCGCCCAACTACGAACACACCTTCTCCAGCGGTGCAGTAGAGAAAGGGATACTCTATAAGTCTCCCAAAATACACATTTTAGCTACATCTCCCCGATTTATCGAATTGCGGGAGAGCAAGGAAATAGTCGGAAATTACGAAACTCCAGAGGGGCGCAAGCAATATCTCGAACTTGGTGACAAAGCAACCTTGCGTAGCTTTTACATGATTTACCTATTGGGTAAGCAGAACCAGAATCTACACAAAGTTCCGCTCGTCCTTTCGATTCATGGCGTTGCTGCTGCTAAATTTGGCGAAGCTGTCAACTCATTTAAAGTCAAAATGGAGATCGCTTATGCCCAACGGTTTAACTGCGGCTATCGCAGCCTTAACAAACGATTCCATTGCCTTTGCGCCTTCAATCCTACCTTTAAGCCATCCTTAGAACCACCCAACGGTGCGAAAAAGTCATGGGTAGCGATTCCAGAAACCGTTGCTATGCCATCATCGCCAGAACTAGAGAAGTTTATCTGCTTAGAGAAAAGCCAGGAACTATGGGGGATTGCTGCCTCGGCTAACGGCTTTGCCAACAACATCCTCAAGACAGCAGACGATGAAACTCCTCCACTTATCGCACCTACTCATCGAGTAACTGAAAGCTTGCCACCGCAAACGGTTGAAACAACTGCTTTACCCGTTGATGAGGATGAAATCCCATATTAAGTGCTAGTCACTTTTTACACGCAGAATAGTCTATTGGTAACACACCGATAGACTATTTACTCGCAAGCGAAAAGCCCGCTTGGTAAGCGGCGTGTCCCAAATGGCTTCGGCATTATAGCTGCGTAGTCCGCTGCAACGTGCCATTCACTTCCCAGTTTAGGGTATGGATACGAGCTTAATGCCGCAAATACGTTGGTTAACCATACCCTAAATACTTTACTCAAAAGTAAAACTGCCACCTCGGTTTAGGGTACATATTGCGTAAACTACCCCGCCCATGCTTGAGGCATGGACGAGGCTTTCAATAGCCCTGAGTCATCCCTATCTAGAAGACAGAAAAGACCCGAACCTTCAGGGCGGTTTACTACGCCCCCAAGCCTAGAAATTACAATACTTGCATTATGGTCTGCATCGCACTTCCAACCGCACTTACAAGAAAAAGACTTGCCGTTTCTGTTTCCAATTCGGAGGCAGGAAGCACAAGAAACAGAGGTGTAAGCAGGAGGAACGGTAATCAGTTTGATTCCAAATTTCAAGCACTTGTAAGTCAAAAAGACACGCAATTGATAGAACGCCCAGCTATTAGTTCTGCGTCGTTCATATGCGTTACGCGGCTGTTGATTCAAGTCGTCCCTAATGCCAGTCAAATCTTCTATAGCTACTATCTTTTTGTTATTAGCAGCAGATTTGACAATGCGGTAACTGATTGTATGGTTGAGCCAAGTTTGAAATCTTCTCTCTTTGCCAGACAGCCGTTTCAGCAATTCTCTGCACCTACGGCGAGAACTGCGCGTGCCTTTACTAGCTTTTTGTTGAAGTGTTTTTCTCAAATTGGCATAATGGTCGCGCAACTTGTTTATTGCGTCGGCATCCCAGTTTTCTCCTTCACTGGTATAAGCGATAGATTTTCTACCCAGATCGACACCTAAACACTCCTCCGATTCCGTAACTTCGAGTGGTTTAGGCTTAACTTGAATTTGAATGTAATACTCCCCCGATTGCCGTTTAATCAATGTGGCAGAAGTTGGTGTTTCTCCACTCAACAAGTGCTTCTGGTAATTACCTATCAGCAATGGGAAAGAGTATCTTCCGTTTTTCAATGTCAGTTTAACCGTCCAGCCATGTTCGTTAAAACTAAATATTCGCGCATCGTATCCGGCGCTAGTAGGTTTGAACTTTTTAAGGCGCGCATTTTTAAGTTTCGCTGTTTTGCGATTACTAGAGACTCTAGAAATCGCCTGACAGACCAAGTTAGCTGGCAACTCAAAAGTTTGTTTACAAAAGTGGTAAGTCTCTTTATGGATAGCCAATCTACCTGTAACCTTTGGGTCAACTATAGAGTTGATCCAGTTACAACAATCAGCAAAACCTTGAAGTGTGGCATCAATCTCTTGTGCCAAAACTTCTTCAACCCCAAGCTTGCAACTAACTGTAAGTACTTGTCCTGTCATATTTACAGCTTATTTCATATATGTATTTCAAGTCAATCGGTTGCAGTATTAGATCCTGCCCTCCCTTTCCTCCCCGCCCATGAGTACATGGGCGAGGTATCCAGGGAGGAAGACTGATGAAATAGCCATCAAATAAGTTTTAACCGTACCCTAAAACGCAATTACCAATTTATGACCAAACGCCGCCGTGCCAAAGATCTCCTCACCTTAGAGGCAGTCATCCCAGCTATCGCGCAGTTGCGTCGTTCGGAGAAAGAGGAATTACTGATAATTCTACAAGCTATGCTGGAAGCTGAGGAGAACGAGCAGGCAACAGGCTCAAAGCCCGTTGAAACTCGTTTGCAGCATCGCGGTCCTAAAGGTGGTAGGGGGTATTACGAACGTAAAACGATTAATGGTTGCGGTCCCTACTTGTACTTGCGCTATTGGAGTGGTGGCAAACACCGTTCGGTATATTTGGGAAAAGTGCCACCAACCAACACGAACAATGTTTAATATTTAGGGTATAGCATTTTTTAGCAATCGGACAAAAACCAACGCACTTGCTTGTAATCCTTATTTACTAAGCATTTAATTACTATGTATAAAAGCCAAGAACTACCGAGGGGGCGCATAAGCGTGGTTGGGGGAGTACAGCCTTAGTGTTTCAACAAACCTCTGCCTTTGTCTAGATGGCAATCCTGTTGCACGCATTCAATCTTATTTTAGAAATGAACCTTCAGACCTAGAAATAAATCGAAATAAATTGAGGCAAGTGCTGTGACCGAAGCGAAATCTACAATCCCAGAACTTACTAGTGCCGTTGAGCTTTTCGAGGTTCTGCCTGAGCAACCAACGGTTTCGAGTCAGGCGTATAACTGGACGGGCATTGTTGCCCAACAGTACCATCATCGCCCAAACAGTTTAATTTCACCTCAGCTTCACCAACACTTAGTCACCTTAAACTTTGGTAGTCCTTACACGCTAATTCAACAGTTCGATGGGCGAACGCGGCAGGCACGAGTGGTTAAAGGCAACACGATCCTCACGCCAGCAGGTCGGGCAACCGAATGGCATTGGCAAAACAACGTGAATGTTCTACACCTGCGGCTGGAGCCGACCTTTGTCAATACCGTTGCAGATCGAGTGCTGGGAATCGACCCGAATCACGTCGAACTCGTCCATCACTTTAGCGTACCAGACCCGATGATCGAGCAGCTAGGGCGAGCGTTATTAATGGAACTATTATCCGAGCATCCGAGCGGACGGCTTTACGTTGACTCGCTCACCAACGTTTTGGTGGCGCATCTGCTCAAACATTATTCTGCCGCCCCGCATGTACAAGAACAGCCCACACTGGGATTGCCTCCGTATAAGCTGCAACAGGCAATTGATTACATTCAAAATCACCTAGAAACCGACATCACCCTGGCAGACATCGCAGTGCAAGTCGGCATGAGTCCCTATTATTTCGCACGCCAATTCAAGCAATCAACCGGAGTCGCACCGCATCAATATCACACTCAGCAGCGCATCGAGCGTGCTAAGGCGTTGCTGAGTCAGGGCGATGAATCCATTGCAGACATTGGCTTACGGTTAGGTTTCACGCATCAAAGCCACTTTACCACTCAGTTCCGTAAGCTAACGGGGACAACGCCAAGCGCGTTTCGTCGATCGCTTTGAGCATCAAATTCAAACTTATCAGCGTCAACCGTTGATAAGTTTGAATTTGATGACCAGCTGCCAAAGTTTTCGCAAGATTACAACAATTTTCGCAAATCGATGATAGAAGCTCGTGAACCCCTCGGATAGGCTTAGAAGTATGAGCAACGAAGAGACTTCTAGGCATTTAGGCAACTAGCGAGGTCAGGCAGTGTGCTATTGCTTCCCGTGCATCAGAACGATTATCAGCTTGGACCGATTGATGCAGCTGTGCAGTTGGTTGAATATGGTGATTTCGCTTGTCGGCACTGTCGAGCCGTTTATCCGGTCATCACCCAAATCAAACACTGGCTGGGTGTCCATCTCTGCTTTGTCTTTCGCCACTTTCCGGCTTCGGATAATCATTTGTGGGCGTGGCAAGCGGCAGAACTCGCAGAAGCAGCTGGAGCGCAAGGGCAGTTTTGGCAGATGCATCGCTATCTATTCGAGCAGCCGTCAGAGTTATGGCTTGATGTTTTGACAGTCACAAATCTAACTTCTTTAGGGCTTGACCCGCAGCAGTTGATACAGGACATCGTACAACACCGCTATCAACAGCAGGTGCAGGAAGACATCCTTAGTGGACTATGCAGCAATGTGCGTCAGACCCCAACATTCTTTATTAACGGAGTGCAATACCAGGGAGTGTGTCGGTTTGACGAATTGATGGAGACCATTGAGGCAGCAGGCTTCGAGCAGGAACAACGCTGATGGCAGCATTACACCCGTAGCAGGAAAGGATCGCTTATTCCAACTAGGAGGGTAGGGATGGATCTACAACTTGAAGGCAAGCGTGTTCTCGTAACTGGCAGCAGTACAGGAATTGGCGAGTGCATTGCTCAAGTACTGGCGCGAGAAGGTGCGCTTGTCGCCGTACACGGTCGAGAGCGAGAGCGAACGAATGGCGTTGCTGAGGGAATCGTTGCTAATGGGGGTAAAGCTTTTGCCGTCACTGGAGACCTTGCAACCGATGAAGGCGCACAACAGGTTGCTGACCTAGCGGTAGCAGCATTGAGTGACGTAGATATTCTGGTCAACAACGCGGGGATTTACGGCAATAGCGGGTGGATAGATACTACAGCAAAGGATTGGGCGCACATCTACAACGTCAACGTGATTTCAATGGTGCGCTTAATTCGTCATCTCGTGCCGAGGATGAAACAACTAGGCTGGGGGCGCATTATTCAAATTGCCAGTGGCGAGGCGATGCAACCTTTCCCACAGATGCCTGATTATGCAGCGACAAAAGCGGCGAACGTCAATATGACGGTGAGCCTTGCCAAAGAACTTGCCCATACTGGGATTACGGTCAACACTATCTCACCAGGAATCATCGTTAATGACAACATCAAGAAATTTTTCTTGGATGTTGCCAAGCAGAGAGGATGGGGAACAGATTGGGTAGATATTGAAAAATATGTGTTGTCAGAGTGGGTAGGCACTCTAACAGGTCATTTGGGGAAGGTGGAAGATGTTGCTAACTTAGTGGCATTTGTGGTGAGTCCTCTTGCAGATTACATCAATGCAGCCAACTTTCGCGTGGACGGTGGGAGCTTTCTATAGTCAAAGCTTAGAAGTTTGGATAGCATAACCGCTTTACACCGGATGAGCGACTGTAAGCCAATTTTTTAAACTGGCTATTGGTTACGCAACATCCGTGCGTTCAGGTCAACGAAATACCGATCGTCCTACTATGGAGGTTTAAAGAACATGACGAGTTTTCACGAATACAAGAATAAGTATGACAACTTGATGATGGAGCGCACCGACTCTGGCATTCTCACGGTCACAATGCACACGAATGGTGGTTCTCATATCCATACGGGCAAAGCTCATCGAGAATTTTCCGAAGCCTTTGGTGAGATTGCCCGCGATCGACTCAATGAAGTGGTGATCTTTACAGGTGCTGGCGATAGCTGGATCACCCACATTGACTTTTCCACTGTGGACGACATTACTAAACCTATTGGTTGGTATGCAATACTAACAGAAGCTCGCCAGTTGCTCTACAATTTTCTTGACATCAGCGTTCCTGTAATCTCAGCCGTCAACGGTCCGGCTCCAATTCACGGTGAGTATGCTTTAATGGCGGATATTATCTTGGCTGCTGAGGATGCCTATTTCCAAGACAACCAGCATCTATCAGTAGGTGGTGGGGTTGTGCCAGCAGACGGAGTGCAGATTCTTTATCCAGCTGCAATGGGTGACGTTCGGGGACATTACTTTCTCTTGACGATGCAAAAGCTTACAGCTCAAGAAGCGTTACAAATTGGCATGGTTAATGAGGTTCATCCACGCGGCAAACTGATTGCTAGAGCAACAGAGTTAGCGGAGCAACTTCTTCGCCTTGACCCGTTTACCCGTCGCTACACGCGCTTGATGTTTACTAGAAAACTCAAAAGGAAAGTGATTGACGAGCTTCCTTTTGACATGGGTTTAGAGGGACTTTCCATAGTTTCATCAGTTAAATCCCAAAATACATAAGGAACGAGAGAGCGGTAATTGAGCCGTACCTCGTAGATGAATACGCTTTATATGCCGATCTGCTGAGGGAAGGACGTGTGAGCATTGTTAGGGTCACGGCGAGAGCGAGTGAAGATTTAGTGCATTCGGTTGGAAGTAATTAAAGGAGAAGATCGTGAAGACTATCAGCCTAGATAATTACACAGACAAATATGAGTCACTCCGCATGGAGCGGCATGATGGCATTCTGGAGGTTGCTCTGCATACGAACGGTAACCCCATGATCTTTAGCAAGACCGTGCATGATGAGCTTGGCTTTGCCTTTGCCGATATTGCCGCCGATCGCGAAAATAAAGTTGTTGTCTTGACTGGTACAGGTGATAGATTTTGCACCGACTTTGACCCAGAGAGTTTTAAGAGTTTCAACGGCTTGGGAGATAACATTACCGCTAGTGGCTGGGATCGAACAATCTGGCGCGGTCGGCACAACATGCGTAATTTGCTAGACGTTCCTGTTCCCATGATTGGTGTAGTTAATGGTCCAGCGACTGTTCACTGCGAGTTACCACTGTTATGTGACATTGTATTGTCTTCAGACACTGCTGTATTTCAGGATGCTTCTCATTTCGGTAATGGCGTTGCTCCTGGTGACGGTATTCAAGTTGCGATGCTGTTACTAATGGGTTTGAATCGAGGACGTTACTTCTTCCTTACAGAACAAAATCTTTCTGCAACCGAGGCACTTGACTTGGGATTAGTCAATGAAGTGTTGCCACCGGAGCAGCTGATGCCAAGAGCGCGTGAAATCGCTGCTAGAATTGCGAAATTGCCACCACTAGCATTGCGATATGCCCGTACCCTTCTGACTATGCAACTTAGACAATTGATGGATGTAGGGGTTGGCTACGGACTTGCACTAGAGGGACTTTCAGCAATCGACCTACCTAATTATCAGGCATGAGGGTAGCAATGTTAACCAATATCGAAATCATTCGCAGCTGGTATGAAGCTCCAAATCGAGATAGTGTTGCCCCCAATGCTGAGTGGTTGATTACCGAAAGCTTTCCAGCTGGCGGACGATATGTTGGTCTACCAGCAATTTTTGAGAAATTTTTTCCTCAGTTGCATAGTTATTTTAGTGAATGGGAAAGCAAGGTCAGCGAAATGTTAGATGCTGGCAACTGTATTGTAGCATTGGGGCATTACAGTGGACGCGCAAAGCTCACTGGCACAGCATTTACCTGCCCGTTTGTTCACATCTGGAAATTGAGCAACGGTAAGATTGTGCAGTTTCGACAAAGTGCAGACACCCTCACGATCGCACAGGCACTCTCGGCAAACGCAACTACTCCTTGAGCGATCGTACAATTGACGACCTAGTAATAGTCCTCTTTAGCAATGAGATGCAAATTCAGTTCGGTCAAAATTTGAGTGCGGTTGTGGGCGATCGCGACTCACGTATCCCGCGTTTGTGGAAACTGCGGTTTTCGCACGCTGGCACTGAGCTGATCGATCGTCTCTACCGTTTAGGACAACCAATTCGCTACGACTATGTTTCGGAGCAGTGGGCGTTAGATGAGTACCAAACGGTGTATGCCAACGTACCTGGCTCGGCAGAAATGCCCTCTGCGGGTCGAGCATTTACCTGGCAACGGTTGTTCGAGCTGAAGCGACAGGGGATCGACACTGCTCACATCATCTTGCATACGGGCTTGTCCTCGTATGCAAGATGACGAGTTAGATGCACGACATCCGGCATCTGAAGAAGAGTATATCGTGAGTGAGTCAGCAGCCGAGAAAATCAATCAAGCTCATGCAAACGATCGACGGGTAATTGCAGTAGGAACAACCGTAGTACGTGCCTTGGAGTCTGTCGCTGATGCTAAGGGAAGAATTTCGCCCCAACACGGTTATACTCGATTGCACATCACGGCTCTTCATCAATTGAAAGCTGTAGACGGATTGTTAACGGGGCTGCACGAACCCGAAGCCAGTCATCTAGACTTGCTGACTGCCTTTTTGCCGCCACAAGCGATCGGGCAAGCTTACACCTCTGCGGTACAACACGGATATTTATGGCATGAATTTGGAGATCTGAACTTAATTCTTTAAAGATGAGTGTGGGTGCAGTTCGCGCCCACATTTTGAATCATATCCGGTTCAAGATGAGTGTAGGCGATCGCAGTTCTGTGCTTTTATAATCAGCTACTCAAGCAATATTGCTGCGTTGTTGTACATGAAATGCTGAAAAAGCACAACAGCTCGGAAGCTAGGAAAAGCGATCGCTTTTAGTTGTAGCTAAAAATAAGCGAAGCGTTGCGTTACAGCAGCAAGATTTCCCAATAAACTAAGCGATGTAAGATTTGTGGTTTGTCGATCAATAGAGACGGATGAGCATTTTTCTGAGCTAACCTCCCAGAGGTGTAACCAACGACAAATCAACTCAAGGTTGCTCAAAATGAGCTGCTCAAAATCTACTAATTAATCAATGGATAATTTATAGGTAGTATTTTGTTGAGGAGAACCGTAGTGGTAAATATGTAGCGATCGCTAGCTTAAGCCTGTAAGCAGTATTTTAATGATGAATAAAGTACCAAATAGCACCAATATGATTCTCTAGCTTTAAGCCTTGCAAGTTACTCTGCCGCCAGTTGAAAGCTGCTATGGCTGAAGTTTGCACTTAACTTAGTGCCATTCGCATAAGAACCAAGCTAACGCTTGAGGGGGAGAGAAGTATAGCAATCTCTCCCCATGCAACCAGAATTTATCGAAGGCTTCCACTACATCCAAGAAGACCGCGAACCAGCCGTGCGAGAACCCCGTCCTTTATGCGAGCGGCTTGCCGATCGGGATTTGTGGGAAGGCATAGACTGGCATTATTACAATATGGGTTTTCAACACGCAGATTTTGGTTTCCCCCCTCGGTCGGAAAATCCTTTCTATTGCAAAGGTTACGAAGAAGGCAAAAAGAAATACCTTTGAGGCGCGTCCGGTTGACCGCTCCGCTTGGGTTCGACTCCCAAGGCGCACTATAAGCTGGCAATTCTCTACACACAACGCCAGCAGTACAAGGAGACTCAAATGCAAGATTTATTGACTGTTCTGATCCAAACTGTCGCTATCGCCTCGATCGCAATCTTCGCCCTGGATCTATACGCCTGTCTGTTTGACTGCTGGGAACACGCTGCACTCACCCCCCAGCTGATGCCAATGTCCGAGCCAGAATTGACAGCTCCAAAGGGTGCAGTTCCCGCGCCGATTGCCACAACTCCAGTTGCAACGCTTCAACCCGTGATGGACACAAAATCAAGTAAAGCGAAGTCCAAGAAAGAGTGGGCGAGATCGCAAGTCGAAGCGGCTCCGGCTGTACTAGCTGAAATGACAGCTATGCGGCTACGAAAGCTTTGCACAGAACGCAATATCAAATGGCGGAACGCTCACGGTAAGGGTTTGCACCTGACCAAAAATGAAATGCTCGCTCGACTCACTGCTTGATGTCAAAGCCCAGATACAACACCTCCGTATCTGGGCAACACTACCGCGTATATATATACTGCTTTAGTTAGACGCAAACAATGAATAAATTCACTTTGGTAAACAGAGCAGATGCAACTGTTCAACGAGACATTGACGGTTGGAGCGACAAAATCAAAAGCTACGTGCGCGAGTTATTTGAGAATGACATTGAGCGACCGCTTGGTACAGAATTTGGCGACTGTATCGTGAAAGTTATTTATATCTCCGATCGGGCTGTTGCTGAACCAGAAATTTTTCGGGGAGTCAGGGATGAATTGGGTAGGCTACAAGCTGGAGCAATTGTGGAACCATATTTCGATTATTTGGACGTTGATGCACTGACGAATGCGCCTTGGAATGTCTTGAAAAACCAGCCCGAAACGCTAAAAGGTGCTGCTACATCCCTCATGGAAGAACTAATAAAGGAAAGCTTTGAATTAGGTTTTTCGGGTCGCATCAGGTTGTATCCACTCCAACGAGCCAAACAGTTCTATGCAGATATAGGTTTTGTAGAAAGTGATGAAGGAGATTGGGAGTTGACTGAGGACGCGGCTCTTAGGTTTCTGGAAGAACAAAGGCTATTTTGGGAAACGGGTCGGAGATCAAGGTAAGGTTAATTACATGGTGGAGAAACAGGGAAACAACTATGACTGATAAGTTAAGTGATGAGGAAATCATTAAAAAACAAGAAAGGTTGTATGAATTGGAGTCGAGCGCGATGGCTGGTCGGTTGGGAATGACAGAAGAAGAACAAAAGACGCGGATTAAGGAGTTTTTAGCTGGCGATCATCGGCAAAAGCGACGTGAAGCAGCGGCTGCCCGAAGGGAAGAATTAAGGCGAGAAATAGCCACTACAACTGACTCAGAGAAAAAGGCGAAGCTGGAGCTAAGGCTAGAGCTATTGACTGGTTATTAAGATTTGTTGAGTTGTACATTGCCTCATCATGACTGCTGAAGAAAAGGCAAGATTTAGAGAAAAGTTAGCCCAAGCTGAAGAAATGGGTTTCGATACTTTCGATCCAAACCTTGAACGCCATCGACAAAAGTGGCAGACTCGAAAAGATAAAGTCATAGCTCAAATAGCTGAGGCTAATAGTCCTGACTACAAAGAACTTCTTCAACAGAAGTTATTTGAGCTTGAACTTGCCTGGAAAAGGTCTGACGAGCATTTAGCTGCTCTTAGAGAAATGCATGGGATAAAGGACTGATGAAGTTACTCGATGTGGTTGCATTGTTAGAAGACAAACCGGAACTAGGATTGTATCGGGGACAGGTAGGAACGATTGTTGAGGAATACGAGCCTGGGGTGTTTGAGGTTGAGTAAGCGCGATATAAATGGTCGTGCCTACGCATTTGCAACACTACGAGCAGTGCAGTTGATGGTTCTACATCACCAACCTATTGATAAAGAAATATCATTTCAAAAGTAATTCAACTACCCTACCTAAGCAAAGCTATGGTCGGATATTTTAGAGATTTTTCATGAAAATACGAAATATTTCAGGAGCAGAGTTTAGTCAAATCGATGGCTCCCGACAGGTATTTGTAGACGAACACCCCCGTAGATTTGCCTCGCTCGATCTAGGCGAACGAGTTGGGGTTTACGGGCTGGGCTGGAATAGCCAACCGATCAATCCAGAAATAGTTGTATCAGCAGATGGGCAGACTGTTTGGGTAGGAGTCGATCAATACTTGGTAGCGATCGATCGTTCTACAGGGCAGAAGAGAGTTGCACTCAAACTTCGCTCCAATCTTCTCGAAATCATAGCAGCCCAGAAGTTCATTGCTGTCCGTGCCGAAACAGAAGTCTTGCTTTTCAATCCAGATTTCTCGATTTTAGTTGATGAAGATTTTCCCGATATTACGGAAGAAATATTGATAAATGATAATAAATTGGAGATCCGTTTTTTAGAGGGATATAGTTTGACATTAGACTTACAAACAGGCTGCATTAGCAACAGTAATGGCTCCCAAGCGGCGGTAAAAACAGTTTGAGGAAACGTAAATGACTGACGAAGAGATTGCCAAATGGCAAGAAGAACTATACGAGCTGGAGTGCAGTTGCACAACTGGTCCCGTCATGTCAGAAGAGGAGCAACTGCGGCGAATTCGAGAAATTGCCACAGGTGAGTTCCGGAAAAGGATGCGCTCGAAGCTTGAAGCTAGGATAAGAGAGCTGCCGCAAGAAATTGCTAACACTTCAGATCCTCAGAAAAAAGCTCGTTTGCAACTAGATCTAGAACTATTAACTGGCAAGAGAAAAGCTGGCAGCACGGATCGAGAAGCAACTAGTTAAGATTTGATGCGCTCGACAGAGACGATCGCCAACTCTTCATGCAACTCTTTATCGTCTCTAAACCCTATTTGTTATTCCTACTGTCAGCATGGAGAAGCCCCTATCTCAAACTACTAACTCTCGTGGATAGGGTGATCGCAAAAGTTAGCGCGAGAATATGTCGAACCTAGAGCGTGATTCCCTTGTCTCTAAAATTGAACAATTAGAACGGCAGCAACAAGTTCTAGCCAGATACATCGCTACAACGAAGCGCCAATTAGATGAGCTAGGCGAACAATTCAACAATCGACCCGATCTAGAACAACTAGCCGTGCTAGAGGATGCCTTAGCCCAGCTACGCCAGCAACTCCGCTATGAAGCTTCATCGTCAGTGCCAGTAGAAGTGGTTGACAGATCGATACAGGAGAATCGCGCTCAGCCAGAAAGTCAACAAAAACCCGATTCAATTATCCATCGGCGACGGCGACGGCGTTCTTCAAGTCTGGCGCGTCCCCAAGAGCAGATCCAGCAACAGCACACACAAGCGCCTTCGAGTGAATATCAGCTGGTGTTTGACAGAGCTGGTAGCCGAGCCGTACTGCTCGAAGCACTCTCGCAAGCCCAAGAGCGGCTAATTATTGTTTGCCCCTGGCTCAACCGCAACAGCATTGACAACGAATTAATACAGAAGTTTAGGGATTGCCTAAACCGCAATTGTCAGATCTTCATTGGTTGGGGGCATTTGAGCGATCGCAATCGGATAGGTATTGGCTGGCGGTACAATGCCCTTCCAGACCTGAGACAACTGGAGCGGGATTATCCTGGCTTTTTCAACCTCAAGCTGTTAGGAACCCACGAAAAGTTCTTGGTATGCGATTCTACCTTTGCCATGTTAGGTAGCCATAATATGCTGACCTCCAGCGTCCAGAGTACAGAACGGGAAGTGGGAATTCGCACTACAGATCCCTACATAGTCCAGGGCTTGATTGACCGCTTTGACGCTGCCCAAGTGCAGGATACACAGGTTATGGATGAGAGTATTACAGGAGGTTGGGTGGCTCTTGTAGATGTGGAAGCTTCACTAAACGTGCAGGATATAGGCGAGGAACCTGATGCTATTTTGGTGAATCCTGATGATAGGGAAACTGACAGAGATACTGATGCTTCAAATGAAGATAGTCAGGAACCACTAGTCACTCCTGAAGAATTTTTGAGGCGATATAACAATAAAGAACGGGATTTCACTGGAATTAACTTGAGTGGAGCTAATCTCAGTGGGGAAAATTCGGTTTATAGAGGTGTCAACTGGAGTAAAGCAATCCTAAGTCAAGCCAATCTGAATTGTGCTGACCTAAATCAGGCACAGTTAAATGGAGCAAATCTCAAGGGAGCAGATCTCAGTCAGGCAAACTTAACTAATGCAAAATTAGAAGAAGCAAACCTAGACAATGCAAACATTTCTCAGTCAAATCTCTACCAAGCCGATTTAAGAAAAGCAAAGCTAAGAAAGGCAAACTTAAGCAGAGCCAGATTGCATGGTACAAACCTGAGTGGAGCTAACCTGAGTGGAGCAAATCTCAGCAGGGCTAGCCTGTCGTCAGATATAAACCTGAGTGGAGCTAACCTCACTGCAACTAACTTGAGTGGGGCAGATTTAAGAGCAGCAAAGCTAATGAATATGGACTTAAGTCATGTCGATCTAAGTAAAGCCAACTTATTAGGGGCAAACCTTGAAGGAGCAAATCTTCAGAATGCCAAGCTGCAAGAAGCACTCTACAACACAAGAACTGTCTTCCCAAATGGTTTTGAACCAGCTTTAGCTGGTGCTTATTTGATTGCTCATAACGTCTCACTGCAAAATAAGAACCTAGCTGGTAGTAACCTAATAAGTGCAGAATTAAGTGGAGCTAACTTGAGTGGTATAAACCTAGTTGGAGCTAATCTAAATGGTGCAGCCTTGATTCAAGCAAATCTGAATGGAGCTAACTTGAGTCAGTCCAATTTGGATTATACAAACCTGACTGCGGCAAACTTAAGAAGTGTGAACCTAATGGAAGCTTCTTTGAAGGGAACAAATTTAGCTGCCGCAGATCTCAGTGGAAGTGATTTGAGGAAGGCAGTGTTTAGTGAAAAGACAAAACTCATCGGTGCTAACCTAAGTTCGGTAAATCTAACTGGGCAGGATCTTCAGAAAATAAACCTGAGTGGAGTTAACATGAGCCATGCTAGTCTCTGCGGAGCTTGGTTGTGTTTTTCCAATTTCAGTGAAGCTAACTTAACTTCAGCTGACCTGCGCGGGGCAGACTTAGGTGGTGCAAACCTAGAAAAAGCTAATTTAAAGGAAGCAAATCTCCGTGGAGCTGATTTAGATGGGGCAAACCTAAGCGGTACTATCATGCCGGATGGCACTGTTCACAGCTAGACGAACACCATGTTGAGAAAGTCGGGATTAGGATTTGAGTTCGAGAGTGAATTGGCTTTGGAAGAGTTTGTTTGGTCAAGGCTAAATGAGTTACTAGAACTTACGCCATTGAAACGACAATATTATGTCAATAATGAAATTTGTGATATCTTAGCTACTTCTAACGATCGACAATTAACAATCATTGAGTTAAAAAATAGTGAAGACAGATATATCGTTCACCAACTTACTCGCTACTACGATGGTATCCAATACGAAAAACCCTTTAGTCAGCAAATAAACTACAATCAAAAAATAAATTTGATTGCTATAGCCCCTTCTTTTCATAAGCATAATTTTATCGACCGTAAGTACAATACTCTATTTATTCAGTTTTTAAAATACTCAATAGTTATTAAAAACGAAACTTACTACTTGCAGTTAAAAGATATTGATAATTCTATTGTTAGGCAAATTATTATTCCATATAACTCTGTAGAAACTAGTCAAAAGAGGATTAACAGCCCATCTAGAGCATTCTTGAACCTACTGAGTGATTGCTCTAATGATAACAGAAATATAATTCTAAAGCTAAGAGAAAAAATTTTATCTTTTCATCCACGAGTGAGAGAAACAGTTAGTACAGGAATTGCTAGTTATGGAAACGGCAAAAGTAAGTCTTGTATTGAAATTGCTACTAAAAATGTACATAGCTTTCGCTTTGGTGGTAAACGAACTAGATTATTTCTGAAACTACCATTGCTACCACCAGATAAGAGAAAAGCTAATTTTTGGATGTGGGTAGAAACTGAAGACTGGATTAATGTTTCATCAATTAGACTTTCTTCTGTTGTCGATGGCTATGATTTTTTAGCTTATACATGGTTGATCCAAAATCCTAACAAGATTATGTATTTTAAAACTTACTATACGGTTGATTTTATCCAAAAAAGAACGAATGTAATAATACAAGAAAACTCTCATTTTGAAGTTTCTCCTGTAGAATATTTAGTAAATATTGCTCTAGAAAAGTGGATAGAAAAAATTTGAACACATAAATATTAACACTTACTGTACAGAACGTTTGCTTAATTCGTTTACTCCACCACCAGCTATGAATATATGGACAAATGGGGCAAGAAAGTTACCGATCGAGCTGGTACGGTTTACTTTCACCCGAACTATGTCACTCTAGACCACAAGACTAATAAAGCTCGTTATCCAGAGAAAATGTTTGATTATAGCAACTTGCAAATTATGTGTTGGCAGTGCAACAGCAATAAAGGCGACTGACAATACTTTTGAACTGCAACATACTTGCGAGTACTTGGATGCTTTAGCTTTGGAGGCGTTGACTCGCTATCAGTTGCTTTGAAAGCATATTAACAATCAATCCTGCACAATTCCATGACGCTTCTCGATGTGAGCTAGGTATTCTAGCTCAGTCGGCGTAAACACTACAGGTCGCTCCAGCAGATTCAGGATCTCCACCTCAAACGGGTCTAGACTACACGAACGCAACTTGGAGAGGCGATCGCATATTTCCTTTAACTGTGGTTCCTCTTCCAATGGCAAAGGCTGAACCTGCTGATGTTTGAGAATATGGTTGTGCATCATCATCCTATCTATATTCCTCACCCAAACTTCAACAGTGCTTTCCCCAACAGCAGCAATCCGCCCCCTATATCCATGAATCCTTTTGTTATCAAGCGAATCGATCTCTACCAGTCCACCTTCATGTAAATGCAACTGCGGGGCAGTAGCAGGTTTCAAATGCTTGAGATTAATTAACTCTCGTTCTCCTGTGTTAAATTCCACAATGGCAGAGTCAGGGTTAGGTAGCTCCCAGATTGTACCAGACTGACTGGGGAAGAGGGGATGAGCGATGGTAACAATTACGCGATCGCCACTTTGTAGCTTCTCTGGTTGTGTAAGAGTCGTCTTACCAATGTTAGCAGTGTTCATCTTGGCAACAGCGCCATGTTTGGTCTTGTAAATCCGAGTAGATTTCTCACTGCGGAAATCCGTAGTGAGAGAGGAGCGGATATTCCGCACCGTCTTTTCATTAACTCGGCAAGCCGCAGCAATCTTATAGTTACTCCACTCCTGCCACTCCTGGTCGCAAAGTAAAGTCATAACTGCACGGCGCTTATCTTCGCGACTGCGGGGCAAAGCGGGTTTATGGTCAGCATTAGCCCCGACGGAGTACAGAACTGCATCTCGACGAGATCCCTGATAAATGACACAGGCGATCGCCAATGCACCTTGATTGCTGTGAGCCGAAAAGCGGTGAAATCCATCAGCCAGCCAATAATCTGTACCATCGTAAAATACGGTGACAGGTTCTAGTTCTTTGCCATCCTCCATTTGCTCTTCCAGCAGCTTAACGTGCTTCAAGTCGATAGCAGCTCTAGGCTGGGTTCCACCATCGCGGCGGATTTCGTCAAGTACCAAGTACGAGATAGGTAGCGACTCTGGAGCGCGTGAATCATCTTCTGTCTGAGCCATCGCATCAACAGGGGGTTTCCTTTCCCCTTTAATCAAGTGCTGTCCAATCTGCAATTAATTGCTATTGGTAGTTTTATTATAGCATGTAATACTTGCTATAATAGTATAATCTAACCTCGTATGACAAAATAAAGATGAAGCATCTTCAGACTCACACAGAGAATGGCAGGAAAAGGACAGCCCAAAGGATTTGTAGGTAATCCGATTGGGAAGAATCAATATGTAGACAAGGCTGGTACGGGGGAGCGTACCAAGACGCTCAGCGTCCGCGTCACCTTAGATATGGACAAAGCAATTAGAGATAGCATCAAGGCTAAGGGAATAACTCTGACTCAATGGGTGGAGGATGCCTTTGAGAGGAAGCTCAAAGATCTTGAGGAGGAGTCCGAGGATGATTGACTACAATCTCAGCCTGTCGCAGTTTGTGGAGGTAAATGATAAGGTTACACGCCGCCCAATACAGGATATTTTGGCGGATTTGGCTGTGGCACGGCAGGAAAGGGAATGGGCAGATAAGGATTTGGCTCTCGGTATTGGCAAGATTGAATCTACAATACAATCGAATTAGTTGAATAAAAGATTGTGCAACAAGTCATTAGTGTCGAGTAAAGAATGTAGAAAGTGAAGCGAATTGTTTCGCTTGCAGCATAAAAATTTATGGAGGTGCAATGAGTATTAAGGAAGTAATTATAGAAAAACTAGAAAAACTACCGCTAGACAAACAGCAGGAAGTTTTGGAGTTCATCAAGGTTTTACAAAGTAATGTACCACAGCCAAACATCAATAAAGATGAGCAGAAGTCAGTTTCATTTTTGGTTGCAGCTCAAGAGTTTGCTGGGTGTGTTGATGGTGGTCCTGGAGATCTTGCTACCAATAAAAAACATCTTGAGGGATTAGGTACAGAATGAGGCAGAGGGTCATAGTTGATACGGGTCCTTTAGTAGCTTTTATTAATCGTCGGGAGCAGCTTCATAAGTGGGTGAATGCAGAGTTAGCTACCATTAATCAACCTTTACTAACTTGTGAAGCAGTAATTACAGAGGCTTGTTTTCTCTTACGAAATGTTTACGGAGGTGAAGAGGCATTGATTTCTTTACTAGAAACTGGAAAGATTCAGATCCCCTTTCATTTAGATGAAGAAACTGCTGCTGTTAAAGAACTGCTCGTCCGGTATCAATCTGTACCTATGTCTTTGGCTGATGCTTGTTTAGTACGAATAGCAGAATTATCTGCTGAAAGTGCCGTATTCACTCTTGATAGTGATTTTAGAATCTACCGAAAGAATAAAAATCAATTGCTTGCTATCATCATGCCTGACGATCTATGAATGGCTTATGGTTCGTTGCTATATAAGATTTTGGCAATTGTTGGATTTGAAAGGGAGAGGTAAGGATGAGTGAGATAGACTTACCCCTTCATTGGAGAGTGATAGCTTTTACTCATTGTTTAAGGAAGAATAAAGCACTAAAACATCCATCTATTTCTCAATCTCACTATCAAGCAATATCAATCCTAGACGAACTCTTCCGAGCAATGTTGGAAGAGTTACTGACTGGAAGACTAACAAACTAGCCCTTAATTGCACAGGAGAATTAAATTATGCAACTAGAAGATTACTTCAATTTTCTCGCCCCTAATGACATTAGGCTGAAAGGCTCTCGCATTGGTATTGAAACTGTTTTGTACGAGTATATTTATCGCGCTCGTACACCAGAAGAAATCTCCCAAACCTACCCAACTATTACCTTAGAACAAGTCTACGCCACAATTCTCTATTACCTACATGAAAAAGAAAAAATTAGTCAATACATGGCAGACTGGTTAGAGTGGGGGCGAAAAATGCGAGAAGAACAACGACGTAATCCGCCGCCAGTTGTTCAAAGATTGATGAAAATCAAAGCCACCAAAGAAGCACTCAAAACAGCCTGTGACACTTCAATATCTGATGGATGAAAATGTTGACCCAGTTTATACTAAACAATTGCGGCGACAGTCCCCCGATCTAGTTGTCTGGGCAGTAGGAGAACCTAACACACCCCCTAAAAGCACGTTAGATCCAGAGATTCTGCTGTGGTGCGAGGCAAATAACTTTATTCTCGTTACCAATAATCGTACCTCCATGCCCGTACATTTAGCAGAACATATCGCGCAAAATTGCCACGTCCCAGGTATTTTTATCCTCAATCCTGACATGAGTATCGGCGAAACAATTAATGAGTTAATTCTGATTGCCGAATGCGCCTTTGAGGATGAATATCAAGATCAAATCGTTTATCTCCCTATCCCTCAAATCAGTTAATTTTAACCCCTAGCTTCCAGGCACGCAGGATGCGCCTCGCGCATCCATAAAAGCATCTACCCCAACTAGCATTGTCCTAATCTG
Organism: Chroococcidiopsis sp. CCALA 051; assembly: GCF_003015105.1. NCBI lineage: Bacteria > Bacillati > Cyanobacteriota > Cyanophyceae > Chroococcidiopsidales > Chroococcidiopsidaceae > Chroococcidiopsis > Chroococcidiopsis sp. CCALA 051. Next base: position 31,092 of record NZ_PYCI01000052.1, read on the forward strand.
ATAGGTTAACGTGCTGCCATTTTCTAAAATTCTACCCATTCCTTGATAGATTCAAGTTGCTTCTTAGCAGTACGCTTAATTTCTTCTACAGCTTGCCTACGCTCCTCTTTTCGCTGTTCTTCATAAGGATCGTATAAATCGTCAATATCCACTAATCCTTCAGCTAGCAAGTCAACAATCATCTCTGTATCTCTTACGGAAGCTTTTACAACATAAGAGTTATTTGAGTTAGATGAATTAAAGTTAGTCATATCTTTATAAAACTTCCGTATTTTTTCGCAAAACCAAAACCTAATTCAATCAATATAGCTCAAGAATTGAGGAGAGCCAAATTAGATTTTATCTCGTATATTAAGCGTGACCATAATACTTAAGCACTTTGATTCCAAGCTGAAGCAAAATACAGGCGCGGAAGAAAAGCTAAATAATACACTAGCAGAATATTTATATCCAGATGTCGAGTTTGCCATTGGTACGGTTTATCCTGGCATCACTACCGCTACTGACTTAGGCGAGCATGAAGGCAAAACATTGCAGTTTGCTTCTGGCGAAAGAATGTTCTTCGCCTCCGACACCAATGCAAAAGAGCGAGTCTATCCAAATGCATCTGATGGAGCAGCCTATGGTAGTTTACTATTCACTTCATGTCGCGATTTTAGAGAACTCCAAAATCTACGAATTTTAGTCATAGATGATGTCACGGGCGAAAACGGTGGAGTCTTGCCTAAAGATACGGCTAAAAATTTGGTAGGGGATTGCAAAGGCTTAATCGATTTAGACATAGCGTCCGATCTTACACTTAGCATCAATACACCCTTCCAGTTTCGGCTGGGCATTAAAGAACAAGAGGAAAGTCCCGTAGCGCGGATTGCCAAAGGTACGCTAGCCCCTGCTGCTTTGGACAAGGTAGGAGAAGCACTGTTGCGCGATGGCAAGATTGGATACGACATGATCCTTGCCACGTCTTCATTTAAAGGTAGGAAGGGCGAAAGCGCAATCGCGCCAGGGGAACATAACCTCACAGTCGGGTTAGGTGTCAAAACACTGGCAGAGTATGGGGAGCATAGTCTTGGTACTCAAATTCTCGTCAATTACCCCCGTGCGGTGGAAGCTGACGTGCTGCCTCGGCTAGAAATGGACGCGCTGATCCTAGCTTCTATTCAATCAGACCCGCGCAAACTCGCACAGCATTATGTAGAAACTTACGAACGACGCAAAGCACTGCTGAATTCCCAAGAGTCCTCTTCAGCAGAAGACCTAGCAGATTTTGATGCTGTTTTCGACCAACTGATGCAGGGTGAGATCCCTCAACAGCACCAGCAGCAAGACCAATTGGTGTATCGCCTGCTCAAAGCTGACTTGGAAGGACACTATCAAATTCTAGAACACCCCAAAATTATTGCCGAGTTGCAAGAGTTCGTCCGCTCCGAATGGGTAGACATAGCCACCGGACGCGCGATCAAATTTACAGCAGGACTAGCTCAACCTAGTCTCAAGCTTGGGGAAAATGAAATCTGCGTCCCCTTCATTCCCGAAGGTGAAGAAGTCATCGTCACCCGCTCTCCCCTAATCAACTCCAACGGGGTCATCGTCCTTACCAATCGCCACTTACCCGAAGCGATGAAGCTGCGAGGGTGCGTTCACATCCATCCCAAAACGGCGATGGACAATATGCAATGCGACTTTGATGGCGATCGCCTCGCATTTGCCCCTGCTAAAGATTTTCCCACTCTGGCAGTTGAAGTTAAGGAATACAACCTACCAGAAAATCGCTATCCTGATGTCGTCAAAAAAGCCAAAATTCCATATACAGGCACGTTTGAAGAAATTGCTGTGGGTGCAATGGAAAATAAAATTGGCATTATTGCTAACGAAATTCAGAAGAATGTGGCACTGCAATGGGAAACCCAGTTAATCCCCAAAGAAGAGAAATTTGGATATCTCAAACGCATATCCGCACATATGAAAGAAGTAGCTGCTCGGCACGATAAGGGCGAACTAAGGCTACCAGAAAAAGTGTTGGAGCAAGTCAATTCTATTGCTAACCTGCTGCCAGCAAAACTGAGGGAAATACAGGTCGAACGAGGGCTAGAACAAGTTAAAGAGCTACTGCGCTGCTGTATGGGCGAACTATCTAACGAACTGCAAGTAGCAGCGGATGGTCCCAAAAGCGCCTTGCGTCCTGACGAATCTATCCTCAAATATTGTCAGGAAATTAGTAGCTACAAATCTGTAGCTTGGCTGGTTGACAAAAAAAGTAAAGAAGCTTTTTTAGAGCGGGGGATGAAGACTGCTAATTATAGTTCCGTCGATCTGATGATTAAGCAGACTAACCAACACTTTGAGGAAAATAAACTCGTCGCTCGTCCTGCCGAGCAGTTTAGGGCTTTGTATCCTGGGATTGAGTTTACAGCAGAACAGAAAAACCAGGCAGTTGCTATCAAGAATACTTATAACGAATTAATTAAAGAAGCTATTGGGTTAGAGAAAAAAAGACAAACTGAACCAGGACTGAGTTTAATTGTGACTTCGCCTAGAAGCGGACGCTCGATAGAAATTACTAACTTAAATGAATTTGATGGGTCTAAAAATCTACAATTTTGGCAGGCTAAAGAGCTAGATCTTGAGTTGACAGGACACAAGCCTAGTAAAAAGATGCCTTACACTGTGGCAGCTAACGTCATCTTTGTAGATCCAAAAACAGGTGAAAAAGTTAGTCAAACTATTGGCACGGTTAGCACAGCGTCGGTTACAGAACACAATCTCCAGGCAGGAATGACAATCAAGCAAGGCAAAGTTGCATTCCAACCAGGAGTCAGCAAGAGCATGGTCGAAGCAGCATTTGCCAAAGCCAGCGAGTATTTAGAAACCGTGAGGCAGTCTACCCCAGAAGACCAGGAGCTACCGCTAGCAGCTGCTTTACACGACATTACCCACACTGAGGAGAATCAAAATTATCAAGGCAAGCGCAAAGCCAGCGTCGCGTTTGCTGCCTTTCCAGAACGAGTTATAGAACAACTCAAAGAATTACAATTTACCTCACTTACTGTAGTCGGGATGCACTTCTCCAGTAACGAATACCTGGGAAGACAGTGGCAGGGGGAGACAGTACCCATCAGCATTCAACAGCAGCCCCACCCTACAGACTCTAACTCGATAGAGCGATTCGTCTTCGTTGAGGGCAAGCAGTTAGCTATGTTTCGCAGCGAATCCCCGCAGTTACCAACAGGGACAGAGGCGCTAGCAACAATTACTTCCCCTCCCAGTGCCAGCGCCATCGCCACCAGTAGTAAGGGAAATCAACTCAAAATTACCCAAATCCAAAAACACGCCTTTGCTGGTTATAGTTGGAACGACGACTCTGTAAAAGTAACTATCGGCTTCAAGAGCAACTCCAATGGGCGCAGATCGCCTACTCCAATTGCTCTAGTTGATGGCAAAGTATTGGGGGCGATCGCTCAAGAATCATTCGCTGCCCTCAAGGAAAAGCTAACAGCCACAGGAGTGCCAGTTCAAGGATTCCAATTTACTGCCACTCTCAAAGACAACCCTGCCACTATTGCCCATATAGTTGTCGATCCACAAACAGTTAGGTATCCCGAAAAGTGGACTCAATCCAACCAGGCAACCCAGCCAGAGAACGCGATCGCTCCTAACGATGGCACTACAGTATCAGTTGACAACCAAACAACGCCAAAGACCGCGATCGCTCAGGGAAAACTCCCGATCGCTGAAGAATCAAAAACTCCACTCACACAGTCGAAAAACCCACTAGATGGGTTAACGCCAATCAACTCTGCCGTTGCCGCTCACATGACAAAAGATATCGCAATGGCAGAAGTGGCAACCCAATTCATCGGTATTTCAGCCGCACCACCAGATACACCATCTTCTACTCGCAATTATCAAACAGCTTGGGGCGATCGCGCCAATACAGGAGAGTATTCGGCTAACGACACGATTATGGTCAGTGGTTCTGGTCCCTGGCGTGGCGCGTCCGAAGAAAAGATTAAAGAAGTCTTTGCCCAGCAATACATCCCCCTGCTAGAACGCGCTGTAGCAGCTGGTGCATCGTTTGTAGTCGGTGATGCTAGAGGTACGGATCGGCTCGTTCAACAATTTCTTGCCGAGAACGGCTATCAGTTTGAACCCAAAGATGGCTTTTTGCAATGCATTCCTGAAAATGTCCGAGTGCTTGACACTACTGCAACATCACCCTCAACCGCAATACGACAACCTTGGGAACAGAAAATGCTTTCCCTGGCATTCCAAAGCCTGCAAGCTAGCTCTACTAATATGTCAGAAGAAATTCAAACAGCTACATTCGCTAATGCCAACTTTAGAGCTATCTACCACGCCCCTACTGAAACTCTTCATATCGTCGATGAAAACAACCACCGTGGCACGTTGTACAAAGCTAAAAAGGGAGATAAAGCTACTATCTGCGAATTCAACCAAGACGAGAAAGGGGGGTTTCTACAACAGTCATCCATGCAACAACGAAAGCAGCAGGAGCGATTATTGAGCCAGCAGTCTGATGAATCTATTAGACAAAAGATGAAGAAAGAAATTGAGCAGGGAGATTAACACTTATTTGCTCTGTAAATGACGCTGCAAAGGGAATGTATTGTCAAAATCAAAATAATTTGACAGCTCTAAAATAATACCTCTCGCCATAGCCTGCTACACAACTGAGTACATTTTCTGGCTAACGCCAGCTCTTACCATGAAGAGTTTCTGTAGCAACTTATGCTAGCATTTTTGTCACTTTCGATGTGGATCGTAAAAAACTTTGAAAACTGGTACGAGCCAGGAGCGCTTTCCTCTCTCGCAAACTTTTAAGCATGGCAAGAATATATAGAGATTTGTCGAATGAAGCTTCCCAATTCCGATCGCGCTATCGTAGACATAGCGAAATTAAGAGACTATTGCCTAAATACAACGCATCATCGCGGTCGGCATAAAGCGCGTGTCTTTGCAGCAGCTCTTGGTCTAACTGCTGAAGATGCAGAACAACTCCAAGCTACTTTGTTAAACGCTGCTCAAAGCTATGACGCAACACCGACTGACGAAACTGAATTCGGTCAATTATACGTGCTAGACTTTCCCATGATTGGATCTACTGGACAGGTAATAGTTCGCAGTAGTTGGATCGTTCGTCATGGCGAAGATTTTCCCCGATTAACAAGTTGTTATGTCCTCTAAGGGAGACTGAAACTATGAACAATACAATTAATCTGCTAGATGTCGTAGCGTTGAGTGAGAATTTGTCTGAACGGGGATTATCACGCGGTCAGGTGGGTACTGTTGTCGAAAAGCTTGATGAGGATACTTTTCTAGTTGAATTCAGCGATGACGACGGACGCACTTATGCTATGTTGCCTCTGCTCGCTGCTCAGCTAATCGTTCTGCATTACGAGCCTACTAATCCCCAGTTAATAAGTAATACTTGAACTTTTGTTTGATGAGCTGCTGGCACACTTTCTAAAAGATACTTAACTATACATCATGGACTTGTCACCAGCTTTTTTGCAACGAATGGAAGAAGCTCGGCAGGAGGGCATACAGACAGAACGCCGCGCTACTATAGAAAACCTGCTTAGAGTCCGCTTTGGTTCTTTAGATGATGAACTATCCGCCATCATCACCCAACTGCTTGAGTTACAGCCAGAAGAATTTACTCGCCTGCTTTTGCAATCATCCCGCGAGGAGCTATTGAATCGATTTAGGGTGTAGCTTTAAACAAGCCCTTGCTTTTTGCACCTGTTAGCCGTATTACTATAACTAGTACGGCTAAAATACTTAATTTTTATGAATCATTATAAACAGTTTGACATAGCAATAAATTGGGCGCTTAGCACTTTCTTCCTTCTGCTAGCATTACTCAATTTTATGGTTGGTAGACCAGAATTAGCTTTGGTTTCAATCGTCCCAGCATTTGGACTGTTTCCACCTCTAAAATCTTCTCCAAAGCTGAGATTAGTTATGTTAGCCATTGGAGTATTTGCAGTAGCACTCAGTTGATTTTTTGAAATTATACTAAATATAAATTAGCAATTATTTATCTGCTTAGAACGATTAAGAGTTACAGATAACCTGCGGCAACTGTGTCACAAAAAACTAGATTCTATATTTAATGGAGACAAGGGAAACTGTTACCGCGCTAGAAAATTCTGTCGAATAGTTATCTCATCTTGTGCGAGATACTGTGTTGCAGCGTCTTACAAAACTGGAGACCCAATTGTTGGGGGAGTCCAACGCCTCTCGTGCGGAAAACTCCGATCTCAGGCAACAGCACGGGCAGCAGCCTTCCCTTGAAGCTGTACGCGAGCGCATTCTTTCAGGGCTGAGGGTAGGCAAGCAGTCACGCCTTGTACAAGCGCACCAAAGCAGCGATAGTGCTTTTGTGCAAACTCAGTGACCCACGACCGACCACACAGAGCCACTAGGGTGTGTTTTGTTGGCTTCAATTGGTTTGGTTGGAGGTGAATTGTGAAGATTAGTTAGAAACCTTTGTGCATGGCGTAAGGGTAGCGTGCATTGCACTCCTGGAGCCACTTAAGACTGAAACCTATATCTGATATGGATTCTAGCCATCAAACTCCTACAATTGAAAACTCGTTTGAGGTTAGGAAAAATTTTTCTGGCAGCCCGATATAACAAGGTTGAATAGCGCAAGAGTGGTGGCTCATAACAGCGTCGCTACTGTTCCCCCATAATGTCTGCAATGTCAGTGGTACTATGCCTGCATATATCTCGGCTCACCCCATTGAGAATTACATATCCCTCTCATATCACTCTAGACAAGGAAAAATATTGCTAAAACTTGGAAACATTTGCTGTGTAGAGCTTTTGTGCGTGATTTCCTAACACTTCCCATTATTTGTAGGAGTTTTATCAAAATCCTTATCTAAAGCAGGTTCCAGGATTTGCTATCACTAAAGTGATTAAAGAGGGATAAGCTTGCAAGTCACACCTATTACTGCTACGCCTGCTCCAAACTGTTGCTGTTCCTCTAGTCTGTTTCATATCGAATTTGGTCGAGGAGAGATCGCGTCATTGGATCGTCTGAAAGTCCTTCCGTTCGATTCTCTTGAATGGCTTTTTGCAGGAGCGACCGAAAGCTTCCTCTAACCTTTTGCGTGGAATCATGATCTTCTCCCAGCTTGTTTAAGGAAATTTGTAATGCTTTGAGGTAGTACGATTCTGCATCATTGTAGCGTTGTAGCGCACAGTAGAGTAAGCCGAGATTGTGAAGAGTAGGTGCGACATCGGGATGCTCTTCGCCCAACTTCTGTTGACGAATTGCAAGGGCTTTGAGCAAGTGGGATTCTGCATCATTGTGGCGTTGTTGCGAATAGTAGAGTAAGCCGAGATCGTTGAGACTGCGTGCGACATCGAGATGCTCTTCGCCCAACTTCTGTTGACGAATCGTAAAAGCTTGTTGGTAGAGTGGTTCTGCCTCGTTGTAGCGCTTTTGCTTAGAGTAAAGTTGCGCCAGATTGTGGAGGCTGAGTGCTACTAGAGGATGGTCGCTAGCTAATTTCCGTTGTCGGATTTGCAAAGCTTGATGCAAGCAAGGTTCTGCCTGGTTGTAGCACTTTTGCGATTTGTAAACTTCTGCTAGATTGTTGAGACTAGATGCTACCAAGAGATCGTCGTCGCCTAAGCGCCGTTGGCGAATTTTGAGAGCTTTGAGCATGTGGGATTCTGCCTCGCTATATCGTCCTTGCGACCAATAGATGATTCCTAAATCGCTCAGGCTCTCTGCAACATCAAGGTGTTCGTTGCCTAACAGCCGTTGGCGAATTGTGAAAGCTTGAAACGAGTAAGGCTCTGCTTCTCTATATTGTCCCTGAGCGTGAAAGAGCGCACCTATCCACAATAAGCAGGTTGCTACATCAATCTCTTGCTCCAGTACTTTTAGAAATTCGACTGCTTCTTTCAAATGAGCAATCGTCATAGTTGATTCTTTCAACAACGATTGCCTTGGCTTATTGATAACTTTTTCTGCCTCAGCGATCGCTACTTCATAAAACTTCCGCTTCAATTGCGCTGCATCTGCCCGTTGCTCTCGCTTTGATGCAAAGAACTCTTTCAGTAATTGATGAAGTTGGTACAACCCCTCACCCGTCCGTTGCAGCAAGTGCAATCCTAACAACTTTTTCCGCAAAATCTCCAATTCATCCGAACTCAAATCCGGCAAACACGCTCGGACATGTCCCCACGGAATCTCTGCCAGCGCAAATAAACTCAGAAGTACGGCAAGTTGCCGTTCTGATTCTCTTAGTTGCTTCCAGCTCAACTCAAACGCCGTTGCAACTCCCTCGGTTGCCGTCATTCCTGAGTAAGTTTCTTTCAAAGCAATCGCGTCTAGACGCGCTTTTTGCAATCGCTGCCATAGACCAAGACAATCTTCATCTTCACTCCATAACTTTACATCAGCATCGTTCTCTAAATATTCACCCACTAACTCCAATCCAAGTGGTAAATAGCCTAACCACTTACAAAGACGCTTTGCCATCTCTAATTCTCGATCAATTCGTCCATCCGAGACAATCGCTCTTAACAAATTCAGCGCTGATAGTTCGTCCAGTACCTCAATTTCAAAACTCCAAACCGATTTCGCAATTTTGAACAGGCGCGTCGTTACTAACACCTTGAAGCGGGGTTCTCCAGGCGGAGGTAGATACGGCTCGATATCAGCGTACTGCTGCACGTCATCAAACACTACTAAAATTTCACCTGCCTGCCAATTGCGCCAGCACCATTTCACTTGCTCTGGCAACTCCCTTTTTTCTGGCAGCTCCAAACCGAGCTGCGATCGCGCAAACGATACAATTTGCGTTCCCACTTCTTCGCGAGAGCGCAACCAACACACGCCCCCAACATAGACTTTCCTTGCTAAATGACGCAACGCATACTGTAAAGCTAATTCTGTTTTCCCAATTCCTCCCATGCCATGAATTGAGGCAATGGCAACCCTTTCACGTTGCTGGAACTGTTCATGCAGTGCTGACATATCTGCCTCGCGTCCCACAAACGCTGAGGTTCCATTTGAGGGTAAATTCTGTGGAATTCGCTCGTCAACAATAGTCGAGTTCAACAGTTCGCTCCACCGTCGATCGCTTTGATGGAAGTTTCGCTGCCGTTCCACCAGATCTGGAAACAGAGTTAAAATCGCGGCGGTAGGCACTGCTCCTCCACCTAGGTCGCTCGAACGATCGCGGGTAAACTTGACGATGCCGCACACTTTACCCGTTCGCTGATTCAATAGCGGCGAACCACTCATTCCTGGTCGCACCTGCCCCAGTGCAAATTTGATGTATGCAGGATTGTCCCCTGTTAAACCTTCACAGTCAAACGTCGCGGGACACCCATTGGGAAAGTCATCGGGATAACCAAACAGATAAAGGTGGTCGCGGGATTGAATCGCTGCATCCAAATAAACACAAGGGAGGTTGGCATCGGTCGAGTCCGTCACTCGCAGTAGGGCTAAGTCATGCGGATCGGGTAGCGATCGCTCTACCACCGCTTGCATCCAGTTCTCTTGGTTTTGCCACCGTACCTGGACGGCTTCACCGTTCGCCTCTCGCACCACATGAGCGCATGTGAGAATCCATTCAGGAGCCACAAAGAAACCTGTACCTATACTCCATCGCTCGGAGAGGGCGATCTTGACCGTGCATTGTCGCAACAGATCCTCTAGCTGGCTCATAATTCAATCTTATCCTGTGGTTCCCATTCCAATGTGATTTCGAGATTTGCTTTGCCGGAGCCTTTGACAATCACTGCTGCCAGTTGTCCAGACTCAACCGCCATCTCCATGCCAAACTTCACCGTCGCCTTCTTGGGTCTTACCTTTTGAATGGGAATAGTAATCATCTGCACTACACCTTCGATCGCCTCTGCCACTGGCTCAAAC
>NZ_PYCI01000211.1:0-7748 GCF_003015105.1 Chroococcidiopsis sp. CCALA 051
AGATGTGTATAAGAGACAGCAACAGGTTGGAGGCTTTCGACAGCTTGGCGCATAGTTGCAGCAGCATCGCACCACCGTTTAACTAAAGTCAGTTTGTTGGATTCTAGCCGCTCTAAGTCGAGAATGTCATTCACCAAACGTATCAAGCGTTCTGTATCAAGCGAGGCAATTTCTAACATTTCTTGGGCTGTTTCTGGCTCGTCGAGCAGTAGTCCGGCAGAAAGTAACCCGACAGCACCGCGAATTGAAGCTAAAGGCGTGCGTAATTCGTGGCTGACAACAGAGATAAACTCGCTTTTCATTTTTTCTATGGCACGAATTTCGGTGATATCTTCGATCGTGCCAACATAACCGATCGCCTCACTACGGGAAAAGAGCGGCGCTACCTTAACTCGACCAAATCGGACTGTTCCATCCCGATGCAAATAACGCACTTCCCCACAGAATTCTTGATGCGCTGCCACTGCTGGCAACCATTGCGACCAAAGCTGTCTTGTATCATCAGGATGGATAAACCGTCGCCAGCCAGTTTCCAATGCTTCCTCAAGCGTAAAGCCACAAATTTCCTGAGCGCGAGAATTGGTGTAGGTGCAGTTTCCTTGAGAATCTAATTTAAAAATGCCTACGGGTAAAGCTTCGTTGAGAAAACGCAACTCAGCTTCGCGGCGGCGCAGTTCTTTCTCAGCTAGCTTGCGATCGCTGATATCAGAAAAAGTGACTACGCCTGCGGTTACGTTACCTGCTGCATTACGGATGGGTGCAGAGCTAACAAGCATTGTCCCCCGCGTACCATCCCCAGCCAAAAAATCGATCTCTTCTTCGATAACAACTTCCCCACTCAGGATCGATCGAGCTAGGGGCCACTCTTGCGGATTGTAGGGTCGCCCGTCCTGGTGAAACCCCTTATATTCGCAATACTGCTCGACGTTATCGGCAACCAGGAAAGAATGTTGCCAGATCTGCTCTACTTGTTGATTTCCCAGGATCAGCTTACCAGAAGGAGCTTCGGCAATAATCACTCCAGCAGGCATTTGCCGCAGCACGGTTTCCAGCAATCCCCGTTCTGTCTGCACCTGCTGTAAAAGTCGCAGATTTTCGATCTCCGCTCGCTTGCGGGAGGTGATATCGCTATTGACTAAATAGTAAACGACACAAATGAGTGCTAAACTTAGGAACAAAAGAATTAAAAATGCTTGCGTTGTCAGTTGGGAGATCGCTCGGTAATCTCTAATCCGACGCTCTAATAATCGATTCTCTTCTTGCTCCATCTCGCTAATCGAAGCACGAATAGCATCCATTTGCTGTTTGCCCTGACCGGAAAAGATAACCTGCACTGCTGGCTCAAACCCTTCATTGCTTCGCAAGGCAATAGTTTTCGCCATCAAACCTAGTTTTGCCTCGATCTGTCGTTCAAGCAATTCGTACCGACGCTGTTGCTCTGGGTTATCCGCGATCGATACTTTAAGTTGCTGGAGTTGTGCGTCAATTTGAGCGATCGCCGCGTCATAAGGTTCTAAATAACGTCGATCTCCCGTGAGTAAGTAGCCCCGTTGTCCTGTTTCGGCATCCGCCATGTTTGCGAGTACCGTTTCCAGTTCCAACAGCACCTCATGAGTATGTTGCAGCCAACGGCTTGCTACGTTCTGCCTCAGCGGAATTTGTACCAAGATCGCCCCAGTAATGCTGGCTGTTGTTAATAGCGCCACAAAGCCGATGGAAATCTTGCTGAGGACAGACAGTTTCATAGGGAGTAGGGAGTTGACTCAACTTCTGGGCTGTTGCCGCAAGCGGATGCGTTCTAGACGATTCAAGAGCCGAGTTATCAGTTCGGGTGCGACAATCGGTTTGCAGATATAGTCATCTGCACCAGCCATAAATATCTGGTGAATTAAATCGGCATTTTCTCGCTCTAATAACATTAGAATTGGTAGATTTTCCCATCGCGGGTCATGGCGTACTACTTGACAAAGTTCAATTCCGCTAAACTGTGGCATAGATACATTTAAAACTAGCAGATCTGGCACTGCGGTTCTCAGTAGTTCCCAAAAGCGTTGCGGTTGGGCTAGAGTTGTCACTTGCAACCCCCAAGCAGGTAGTAGCTCGACGAAAGTTGCTAGAATTTGGGGATCGTCATCGACAACCAGGATTTTAGCCTCTGGAATGGGAGGGGGATCGATGACCTGAGCGATCGCGTTGAAAACCTCACTGATGGAAATGGGTTTGTGTAGAAAAGCGCGTCCGCCTAAACGAGTAACTGCAATCCGGTCAGTCAAACTATCGCGCACGGTAAATGCTAACACGGGAATGGAAGAGTTTTGCTCGTCCAGTTCTGCTAAAAGCTTGAGTCCATCCTCAGTATCTTCATTAAAGCTTAAATCTAACAAAATGGCATCGGGCGGGTTTTGGGCGATCGCCCTTCTACCATCTGCCAAAGTCGTTGCTATTTCTAGATTGAATCCAGCCGCGACTGCCGCTAGTCGTAGTTGGTTGACGAGAATGCGATCGTCATCTATGACCAGCAGTCGCGCCGAAGCAATTCTTGGTGAAGCTGGGGCAATTGGCATAGGGATTGCGACCAAAGCTTGCTTGAGTAACTCTACAAAATACTGTAATTGTCGTGTTGCTGTCTGCCGCAACGCCATTTCACCTTGCAGTAATAGCTCGATCTGCTGTGCCGCTTCAAATCCTTGCGATAAACCTAGAGAGCCTAACGAGCCAGCTAATTGATGGGCGTGTCTTTCAGCTTGTCGCCGCAGTTCTCGTTCCAGCGTTCCAGCAGATAATTGGGCAATGACTTGCTCGAACAATGCTGTCTCCTCATTGAGGCTGGCTCTAATTTCCTGCAAAACCTCAGCCGCGACAGCCATAACTTCCTGCTGCGCTGGACTTGGTTCGATTTTGATTGGCAATACAGGCGAGCCTTGTACGGGTTGCTCTAGATCGAGTGGAGATCCCAACTGGTAGCCTACGCCATAGATCGTCTCAATTATCTCTACTTTGACACCAGCTGCTTTCAATTTCTGCCGCAGTCCCTTCATGTGTGCTGCAACCGTCCCTGCTTTGGCAGACTCCGTCGCCGTCCACAGCCGATCTAAAATTACGTCTTTACTGAAGATCCGTTGTGGATTTTCTAAAAAAAGCTGTAGTAATCTAAATTCTTTTGCGGTTAAATTCAGCGGCTTTCCTTGCCAAGTGACTCTGCGGGTATTGGGAAACAGTCGCAAAGCTCCCCAAGTCAGTGCAGGAGAAACAAATTGTTCTCGTCGCCGCAGCAAAGCGCCCACGCGAGCAACTAACTCTGCTGAGTCGAAGGGTTTGACTAAGTAATCGTCCGCGCCTGCATTCAATCCAAAGACGCGATCGCTGACACTAGCTTTCACAGATAACAGCAAAATCGGCAATTGATAGTTCTTTTCCCGCAGGTAGCAACACAGACTGATCCCATCTAATCCAGGCAGAACCACATCGGCGATCAGCAGGTCATATTCGTAAGACTGCATCAGTTGAATTGCCTTTTCGCTATCAGCAGCCACTTCGACTACATACTGGTGTTGTGCAAGTATTTCTATGATTTTTGCTACCGTGTAGCGATCGTCTTCTACTAGCAAAATTTTCATCAGCACCCTTGCTTCGAGTAAAGAGTAACTACCACTTCAGATCGAGAAAGAAATTGCAGGTTTGGCGATTAACTACCTCGTACAACCTCAAATTTCTCAGCAAATAAAGTTACCTTGCAGCTAAAAGATTTGAATTTTCCTCTTGTTGAGTCGAATATACTACCATAGATAGTTTTTTAACACAAAAAATATGCCTTTTAGTTACAATCTATAAAAATGAAGCAATTTTGAAGAAAACTTCTAATTTTTGTATAGAGAGACTAGTATGATGTGTACACGAGCTGCAAACAACGTACCGTGCTAACCCAAAAATCCGAACCTGATTAATTTTTGAGTGAGTCGATTGTGTATAAACCCGATAACCCAACACCTCAAATTCACAGAGTTTTAGTAGTTGACGACATTGCCGACAACTGTTTACTGCTGCAATCTTTTTTAGAGGAAGAAGGCTATCAAGTGGAAACTGCTGATAGCGGTCGCGCAGCCCTTAGCTTAATCGAAACTTTTCGACCGCACTTAGTGTTATTGGATGTGATGATGCCAGAAATGGATGGCTTGGAGGTGACTCGACATATCCACCAAAATGTCAACTTACCCTTTATTCCAATTTTATTAGTTACAGGCTATGACTGCGTGGAGCCAATTGAAGCATTCGGTGCTGGGGCGCTTGGTTTTATTCTAAAGCCAATTAATTTCGATGCACTTTTAAATCATATCCAGCATATCTTGCCGCTCAAACATTCTTCTTTATTTGAATAGTCAATATAGGAATTATTTTATGCAAGACTTTCTACAACATGAATTACATGTAATGCTAGAAAACTTAGACCTCACACGTCGATGTGCGCTATTAGTAGAGTCGTGCGGTAAAATCTTACAGAAATATGATGATTTGTCGTTACAAAAGAACGGTCGTATTATTGAAGGTTATAGCGAGTTCATCCAGAAGCAAGCGGATAAGTTATTAATGTATATTCAGTTAGCACAGTTGGAAAATTTTTGTTCGGAAGATCTATATCAGCAAGCCAAACAAGCGCAAGCAGAAGCAAGAAAATCATACCTCCAAGCACTTGAAATTTATCTAGAAACAATGCAAACAAGAATAGATGCACTTTCCTCGCACCTCTAGTACTTGCCTACTTTAGAACTCAAACTGCCAACTGGTTAATTAATCCAAGGTAGGATAGAGCAGCTAAAATAACCACCTAAACCTAGTCCCGCTTGTACAAACCTAACAGAGGGGCGAGAATTGCCCCGAAAACGAAACCCCCAGCGTGCGCCCAGTAAGCCACACCACCGCCTACAGAACTGGGAGCTTGGAGGCTAGCAATGCCGTAGAAAGCTTGCTGAACGAACCAAAACCCCAGAAAAAACATAGCAGGGATGCGGATCGTCGTGATGAAAAAGCCCAAGGGAACTAAGGTGAGAACTTGAGCGCGGGGGAAGCGGAGTATATACGCACCCAGAACGCCAGCGATCGCGCCACTAGCACCCAGAGCAGGAATCGGAGAATTCTGAGAGAAAAACCACTGAGCCAATGCTGCTAAAGCACCACAAGTTAGATAGAAAAATAAAAATTTGATATGACCCAATCGGTCTTCAATATTGTTACCAAACACCCACAGAAACAACATATTTCCGGCTATATGTAAAAAACCGCCGTGCAAAAATTGGGATGTAAACAGTGTCAACCATTCTGGTATGGGTTGCGCGGGGATTTGAAGACAAGTGTTGGAGATTTGGCAAGGCACGACTGCCGCAGAGCGGAAGAACTCTTGTAACTCTTGCCTATTCAGACTCAACTGATAAATAAAAACGGCGATATTTGCAGCAATTAACCCATAATTGACATACGGGGTAATTGTTGTGGGATTATTATCTCGCAGGGGAACCACGGGTGTTTCAGTTTGACAGAATTGTGATAAGTTTGATTCTGCTTATTTCCTAGTTTGAACTTTGAATGTGACTAAAAAATGACAATATGGCTGTTATTGGTCATTCGTTATTTGTCATTTGTCAAAAGTAGATATTGGTAACTGGTCACTGGTCACTGGTCACTGATATGTGTCATTTTCTCATCACATTTTTAGTCAAGATTATAGATAGTAACTTCGGCGATCGCACCTGAGTTCGCATGAGTTATTTGTTGCTATTGCTCACCCGAAGATTTATGCTGTACTTTCTACTCACTTGGATAGCCGCTGCTATCTCACTTTTGATTACAGCCTATGTCGTCCCTGGTTTTACGGTGAATAGTTTTACCACAGCATTAATTGCTGCGGCAATTTTAGGACTAGTTAATGCGCTCGTGCGCCCAATTCTGATAATTTTGACTTTACCATTCACGCTGTTAACGTTTGGTCTATTTCTTTTTGTTATTAATGCCCTGATGTTGTGGCTGGTAGGTTTTATTACCCCTGGTTTTGTTGTAACTGGCTTTCTACCTGCCTTGTTAGGTTCGATCGTACTGACACTAGTTGCTACTGTGTTAGGTCAATTAGTCACAAATGTGAGATGAAGTTGCCGATCTACCTCAAGTTGAATCGCCAGTTGCAACTATTATTTCTGACTCATCGCTGAAGACATTTCCGATTCATTTCGATCGCTTACTACAGCCAGGGAGTTGCCTAGATGCAAAATCAAAATTCTCCTTCTCTACCAGCGAATATATCGCGACAAGAACTACAGGAGATAGTGCGATCGCAATTGCTGGTACTGCTAGAACAAGAAGACTTGCGGGGAGCTAAAGCTTTACTCGTACCCGTACAACCTGTAGATGTTGCCGCTGTCATTACAGAATTACCAGCTGTAAAACAGGCGATCGCTTTTCGCTTGTTGTCTAAAGATGAAGCGATCGAAGTTTACGAGTATCTCGATTCCAACGTACAGCAAGCTCTGATTGAAGAATTTAAGCAGCAAGATGTCCTCGATATTGTGGATAAGATGTCCCCCGACGATCGAGCGCGACTGTTTGACGAATTACCTGCTAAGGTTGTCCGGCGTTTACTGAATCAACTCAGCCCTACCGAACGCCAAGCTACTACCCTACTTCTAGGTTACAAACCTGATACTGCTGGGCGGATTATGACCCCAGAGTATATTGCACTCAAGGAAAGTTTGACAGTTGCCCAAGCCTTAGAACGGGTTCGCCGTTTGGCAGACGTGACTGAAACCATTTACTACCTGTATGTTACCGATGAGTTTCGTCACCTTACTGGTGTCCTGACCTTACGCGCTTTATTAACTGCTGGCTCAGAGCAAACTGTGGCTGATGTGATGAAACGGGAGGTTGTTGTTGTCCGCACAGATACCGATCGAGAAGAAGTAGCCAGGATCGTTCAGGATTATGACTTTGGGGCACTGCCTGTAGTAGATACAGAGCAGCGTCTAGTTGGCATTATCACCGTTGATGATGTCCTCGATGTGATCGAGCAGGAAACCACAGAGGATATTTATGCACTAGGCGGTGTTGAGTCTGGGGGCGATAAATATTTCCAAACAACCAACTTATTTCAAATTGCTCGAATGCGGGTGAAGTGGTTGTTTATTCTCTTGTTTGCTAATACAGCTACTAGTGCCGTTATTGCTAACCAAGAAGAAATTATCGAACGAGTAGTTGCTTTAGCTGCATTCATTCCCTTATTGATTGATGCGGGTGGTAATGTCGGAGCGCAGTCTTCAACAGTCGTGATTCGCGGTTTGAATCTGCGTGAAGTTAGCGTCAAAAAAGCTCTGAGTGTAATTACCAGAGAAACTTTGGTTGGGCTGCTGCTGGGGGTAATGCTAGGACTAGCGGTGGTTGTATGGGCTTACTTTTTAGAAAATAGTTGGGAAGTGGCGATCGCGGTTGGAGTTAGTTTGCTGGCGATTACTTTGTTAGCCTCCGTTTCCGGTTCTGCCCTCCCTTTTTTGTTTAGCAAGCTGAGTTTAGATCCGGCTTTGATGTCAGCGCCATTTATTACATCCGTAGTTGATGTTTTAGGTGTTTCAATCTATCTTTGGGTAGCAAGGGTAGTTCTGCAATTGTAGGTTTGACTGAGAAGGTTAGGCATTAAATAGACCTCCTGCGTGAATACTTGAATTGTCATCCACACGCGAAGCGAAACATCTGGGAGATGCTTCACTACACTG
>NZ_PYCI01000053.1:0-40807 GCF_003015105.1 Chroococcidiopsis sp. CCALA 051
GACAAGGGGGACAAGGGGGACAAGGGGGAGAATTCTAGTCACCAGCCACTAGTCACTAGTCACTGATAACTGATTAATCAGCAAACCCCACAACCACTTTATTTTCCACAATCAAATCTGGTAGTCCTTCCAGTTTTTCTGCGGCTGAGGGTGGGGCTGCTTCCTTTGGGACAAAAATTGTCAGTCCATCTGGAATGCATTTGACATCAATAGGTGTCTCACCAATGATTTCGCCATCTAAAACAACTTTTTGCGGCGGATCGGTGCGGATCTTGACTCGTTCGGCGCGTAAATATCCTACGTCATCTCGTTCGGCTGCATTCTCGTTTAAAGCTGTAGAGAGTAAGTGAAAAGAAGCCGCGATCGCGCCTGCACGAGTTGTAGAAGAAACTACGGTAACATCTAATAGTCCGTCATCAAATACTACTCCGTCTGGACCTTGAGCTAAGACCGAGGTAGGTGGTGCGGCGTTGGCGACTGTAATTGCAGCAGCCGTGACGTTGATAATTCTGTCTTCTGTCTCAATTTCTGCGGTAAAGCTTTCCAATTCGCGCAACTGTTGCAGTCCAGCCATGACATAAGCTAGCATTCCAAATCGCTTTTTCGCCTGACGATCTGCTTTTTCTACCGTTTCCGCCTCAAACCCAATGCCAGCTAGCAATACCATCGGGCGATCGTTGCACAATGCCGCATCAACTTTGCGCGTGACTCCCCCTAAAATCATCTGACAAGCAGCTTCAATTGTATCTGGTAGTTCCAAGGCTGCGGCGAAAGCATTAGCCGTACCGCGAGAAATTACACCCAAGGGAATATCCGTTCCCACTACAGCATCAGCCGCCGCTGAGAGAGTACCGTCGCCGCCAGAGGCGATAATAACTTTTGCCCCATCTGCGATCGCTTCTCTAGCAATTTCATCCGCGTCCATTTCGGCTGTTGTCATCCGAATATCTAAGTCAAACTCCGGTTCGAGTAACTCTCTAATTTGCGCTAGATCTTGTTCGGGGTTACTTTGACCAGCAACTGGGTTAAATACTAGGCAAGCTGTCTTTCGGGTCATAAAATCTTCCGATTCGGCACTCAGATAGTTGCGTTTTCTTTTAAACTAGCAGCTGAAACACGCATTTTGTCACTATATCCTAAGTTACAATTAATTTATGACAGACCCGTTAATGTATCAAGAAGATCACTTTGTTGTCCTAGAACCAAACCAGCCAGAACAATTTCTTACGGCTGCAGAATTGTTAGAAAAGCTTAAAGATGTTTTGAGTCAGAGGCAACACAATTTACCTCCAGAGTTGCAAAAGTTCAACTCTATCGAAGCTCAGGCTAAGTATTTAATCGATACGAGTTGCGATTTAGATTTAGAACCAGGGCAGTTTTTACAGTGGTACGCCGTGCGGTTAGAAAAGTGATACTTCAATGAAATTTATCGGGAATTTTGCCAAACTGCTAAGTATGAGTTTGGCTATTTTATTATTATTTTTCTGTATATCTGATTTTGCTTATGCTCGTGGCGGTTGCTTTGGAGAAGGAACCAAAATTTCAACTCCAGTAGGCGACAAATTAATCGAACAACTGCATCCAGGCGATCGCGTTCTGAGTTATAACTTTACCACGCATCATCCCGAGATAGGAAAAATTGGCGAAATTCAAGTTCTATCCTCTCCCGATTATTTTGTAATTAATAATACGCTTAAAGTTACGGGAACTCACCCGTTTTACATTCAAACTTCTACAGGAATCGATTTAGTTGAAGCGCGAAGACTAAAAGTAGGCGATCGCCTCGTAGGATATAAGATTGCTACTCCTGTTATTTCTGCGATCGAGTATATAAATAAACCTATTACTGTCTATAATCTGATTTCTATTAATCCTCAGCATAACTTTTATGCTAACCAAATTTTAGTACATAACAAAGGTGGTGGAGGACATGGTGGAGGACATGGTGGAGGAGGAGGTAGAAGCTTTTCTGGAGGAGAACATGGAGGTGGTTCATCTGCTCCAATTACTAAAAAGACTATTTATAGTCTTGCATTTGTGGGGATGCTCTTATTAGCTGTGCTAGTACCTTTTGGATTTCGACGAGAAATTTATAATTATATTAGTTTCTTTAAAAAAGATTTTACTGACAATCTAGATTTAATTAAATTTACTACACTTGTTAATCCGAACTTTGCCAATCGCTATTCTGCTAGTTATACACAAGATAATGAAATTTGGCAAGTAATTACAAACATATCAGAAATTAACGAACAAGACTATCAGCACATATGTAGTAAAGCGGAACTAATAGAAAAAGTAAGCCAACTATTTATTCAGTATCAATCTGACTGGACAATGAAAAAATTTATTCAAATGGCTGAGTATGTTGCCGAGCCATTTTACTCTAAACAAGAGTATATTTGTCTACGTAATTTTGGTGATAATTACGATATTGTTTATCAACCTGAAATAATTGAAGTTGCACCGCTTAGTTACAAACAGGAAGAAGACAAACATATTTTTAAAATACAGATAAATGCAAAAATGACCAATTTTGAAGTATCTCCTCAAGGATACGTTCTAAGTGGCGAACCTGAACCACGATCTTTTACTGAATATTGGAGTATTAGTATAGATGTTGAAAATAAGTGGTATTTAATAGGAATTGAGCAAGTTGATTCTTAAATGTTTATCATTTAGAATAGCGAGAGTGCTTGTGTGAGTAGGGGGTGCGATCGCCCTTTATTCTTCTTTTATGAGTTGTTGCAAAGCTTCATCTTTAGATAATGGCTTTTCATCTTTTACTTCATTCATCAGTTGCGCTAAGCCATAATCTTCTAGTATTTCTTCAATTTTTTCAAACTCAGCAATAGGAATTTGTACAGCAATAGGTTGTTGATTTTCGCCAAGAATATAACTTTTGTGAGTTTCAAGCATTGTAGTAGATTTTAAGTAGGCGTTGCGGTTATAATGAGATGCGCTGCGATAGTGGCAATGTGATAGAGACTGTGGCTTGTAGTTTAATAACTATTTGATTCTATAATTCCAAGTTTTTATAGCTAAATCAACATACCATCCCAGATTAGTAGGAGTTTGCGTTCTATAAGTTTCCCACCATCTTGTAATTTCATTATCAATAGGTGGAGTAATACCTTTTAGGAGATAAAGCAGTAAACAAAATGAATTACCTCCTCCCATCGTAGCTTGTGCCAAGTACATATTAGCTTGGCTCCACTTCACCATCCCTTGTCTGTTGAATGTTAAATTTTTATTAGGATTTTGTTTTTCTTTTATATCAATATTAGTTTTGGTACAAACTATCCATTCAACAATAGAATCCTT
The DNA here is from genome assembly GCF_003015105.1 of Chroococcidiopsis sp. CCALA 051. Taxonomy (NCBI): domain Bacteria; kingdom Bacillati; phylum Cyanobacteriota; class Cyanophyceae; order Chroococcidiopsidales; family Chroococcidiopsidaceae; genus Chroococcidiopsis; species Chroococcidiopsis sp. CCALA 051. The sequence continues at coordinate 3,325 of NZ_PYCI01000053.1, forward strand.
AGAAAAAGGATTGTGATTTTCAGCTAAAACCAATCCAAATCTTGCTATAGGAACTTTTATCTTTGTTTCTACTTGAGTTGGTAGCCAAAGAAATAACTGTACGCCTTTACCAGTATTAGTTATTTCTGCTAGCTTTTTATGGTTCTCTCCTTCTCCAGTACCATAAAGAATTTTTCTGTATGTACGGCTAACCATTTCTTTAACTTTTGGTTGAGTAATTAGTAGCGATCTTAAAGTATTAAAATCATTGCGGTATTCTAGAGGTAAGTGACTTCTAAAGTTTCGGGTAAAAACGGGTAAACTATTATTACTTGTATCGTAGCTAGTTGAGACTTCAGCTAAACCGAATATAGGATAGGGAATATCATGAGTTCGACCACATAGTTTAAATTTCCCTGAGCCATTATCGTTTTTTATGCTAAATTGCAAAAACTCAAAATCATTTTCAAATTTAGATGCTTCTTTATCAGTATGATTATCTTCGTGAAAAGTAGGTGCAATTGCTATTAGCTTGATTGGTAACGAGTAATCTATCTGTTCTACAAATGGCTTTTTTACCAAAAGAGCTTTTCGATAACGAATTAGCTGAGCTACTATACCTCGATCCTCTTCGTTCTTCAGCTCAATAATTACTGGTTGTTTGTTTGATTTAGAACAACAAAGTAGATCGCATCGTTGAGTTTTGATAGTATATTGACGCTTGACTAAAATCAAGTCTGAAAAAATAGTATTGAACTGAGATTCAATATAGTATTCTAAATCTACTTCTGACTGGAAACGGATGTCTCTGCCGTTATATATTAAAGTCCGATTATCTTGCACTGACTCTTGATTCAGTCTTTTTCCATATGCCGTCAAGTGCTTTGCTTTCAAATATGGCATGAAAATTATTCTACAATGATCTTTAGGTATAATATTTTACCATCATTCGTCTGCTTTTTTAATAGAAGATGTATTTAAAAATATGCTGTTGCCATTCATTCAATATTTTCAGTGTTATGTTTTGGTGTACCGTATAGATAATGGTCGTGTTGGCTAGACCAATCACTAGGAGCTTCTACCGTTCCTGCCATTGCTTCTAAAACATTCCAAGCATTACCTTTAGCTACAGGCTCGACAGATTCAACTGTAATAGTGTAGCGTGTATTCGGTTCCAAATTAGGTGGAGAATCTGGACGAAAAACTTTACCGTCAAATACAACTGTTATAGTTTCACTCATAATTTAAGTTATCCTATTGTGCGAAATTCATGCAGTTCTTCTATAGAGATAGGTGCATGATAAATATTAGTTTCTTTATCATAAACGAGTTGAAACGAATCAATCGCTTCTTTGAGCTTATTCACAGCATCTTCTTGAGAGTTTCCCTGTCCTACTATGCCATTTTCTAAGCACAACGCTACCCAATATCCTGCACTTTGTCGAAGCACAACTGTGTAAAAATCCATTTATGTATACCCAAAAGAAACAAGGTGGGCATTGCCCACCTTACAATTATGACTTACTAGCAGCCGTAGGCATTCCCAAAATATCCTCAATCCGAGGCATCTCTTCTAAAGGAATTACCCTTCCCTCATCCGCAAAACCTGCGATTTGATCGAAGTTCAAATAGCGATACAAATCGCCAGCAAAAGGATGAATTTTATGCGCTACGATGTCCATATATTCCTGTACGGAAGGCAGACGACCGAGTAACGCACAAACAGCAGCTAATTCCGCCGAACCGAGGTAAACTTGGGCATCTTTACCCATGCGATTATTGAAGTTTCGCGTAGAGGTAGAAAACACCGTTACGCCATCTTCAACCCGCGCCTGATTCCCCATACATAAACTGCAACCAGGCATTTCTGTTCTCGCACCAGCCGCACCAAACACACCGTAAACACCCTCTTCCTTGAGTTGCTTTTCATCCATGCGAGTAGGGGGACAAATCCACAAACGAGTTTTAACAGCGCCAGCACCTTCTAATACTTTCGCGGTTGCCCGATAATGACCGATATTAGTCATACAGGAACCAACAAATACTTCTTGTACCGGATCGTTTTCTACTTCCGATAACAACTTCACGTTATCAGGATCGTTAGGTGCGGCAACAATTGGTTCCTTAATTTCATTCAAATCAATTTCGATGATTTCCGCATACTCCGCATCAGCATCACCTTCCATTAATACAGGATTAGCTAACCATTCTTCCATCTTGGCAACGCGGCGCATGATAGTTTTAGCATCCTGATAACCCCGCGCCACCATATTTTTCATTAGCGCGATGTTGGAACGCAAATATTCGGAAACAGTTTCGATACTCAATTTGATGGTACAACCCGCACAAGATCTTTCTGCTGTCGCATCGGTAAGTTCAAAAGCTTGTTCGACTTTTAAATTTGGCAAGCCTTCGATTTCCATAATTCGTCCAGAAAAGATGTTTTTCTTATTCTGTTTGGCTACCGTCAGCAATCCTTTTTGGATAGCAACATAGGGAATTGCATTTACAATATCCCGTAGCGTTACCCCTGGCTGTAACTCACCTTTGAATCTAACTAAAACAGATTCCGGCATATCCAAAGGCATCACACCTAAAGCCGCTGCAAAAGCTACCAAACCAGAACCAGCAGGAAAGGAAATTCCTAAAGGAAAACGAGTGTGAGAGTCGCCACCTGTACCGACAGTATCGGGTAACAGCATCCGATTTAACCAAGAGTGGATAATACCATCCCCAGGACGCAAGGCAACACCAGCGCGAGAAGACATGAAATCGGGGAGTTCGTGGTGCACTTTCACATCTACAGGTTTGGGATAAGCTGCCGTATGACAGAAACTTTGCATCACCAAGTCAGCACTGAAACCCAAACATGCAAGTTCTTTCAACTCATCGCGGGTCATGGGTCCCGTGGTATCCTGAGAACCAACAGTAGTCATAATCGGTTCGCAGTAAGTCCCAGGACGGACACCAGGTAAACCGCAAGCTTTACCCACCATTTTTTGCGCTAGAGTGTAACCTTTACCCGTATCAACTGGTTGCTTGGGACGGGTGAAAATAAGACTTGGTTCTAATCCCAAAGCCGTGCGAGTTTTATCGGTAAGGGTACGTCCGATTAATAGGGGGATGCGTCCGCCTGCACGAACTTCATCTAAAATCGTGTCGGGTTTGAGAGTGAAGGTAGAGATAACTTCGCCTGCTTCGTTGGTAATTTCCCCTTTATAAGGATGGATGGTAATTACCATACCCGTTTCCATCTGGGTGACATCGCACTGAATTGGCAATGCACCAGCATCCTCAGCTGTATTGAAGAAAATTGGCGCGATCGCACTTCCTAAAATATACCCTCCTGCCCGCTTGTTGGGAATGCAGGGAATATCTTGACCGATATGCCACAACACCGAGTTAATTGCCGACTTGCGGGAAGAACCCGTACCGACAACATCGCCAACATAAGCTACAGGATGTCCTTTTTGCTTTAACTGAGCGATCGTTTCTAAACTACCAGGTTGCCGCGATTCCAACATCACTAAGGCATGTAAGGGAATATCAGGGCGTGTAGTAGCATGGGGTGCAGGAGATAAATCGTCCGTGTTCGTCTCCCCAGGCACTTTAAATACAGTGACGGTGATAGCTTCAGGTAAAGTCGGGCGAGAAGTGAACCATTCAGCATTTGCCCAAGAATCAACCACCTGCTTAGCATAAGGATTGCCTTCACTTGACAAATCCAAAACATCGTGGTAAGACTCATAAACTAGAGCGATCTTACTCAAAGCCTTGGCAGCAGCAGCAGCTAAAGTCGCCTCCGCACTAAGTAGATCGATTAGCGATCGCACGTTATAACCGCCTACCATCGTCCCCAATAAAGCGATCGCATCTGTAGGGGAAACAAGGGGACTCGTCACCTCACCCTTAGCCACAGCCGTCAAAAACCCAGCCTTGACATAAGCCGCCGGATCGACACCAGGAGGAATGCGATCGCGCAACAGGTGCAGCAATGTTTCCTCTTCCCCAGCAGGCGGATGTTTCAGCAATTCACACAAATCCGATGTTTGTTCCGCATCCAATGGTAACGGCGGAATACCTAATGCCCCGCGTTCTGCTACTTGCTGCCGATATTGTTCCAGCATTCTCTACCTCTTAAGGATCTCCAGTATTTTTACTTCCTACTTCCAGCTTAGTGCTAGCAAGAGCCAGTTATCAGTTATCAGTTAACAGTTATCAGTGGTTAGTGGCTGGTGGCTAGTGACTAAATAAAGATTCGGTGACTAGCTACTCACCAACAACCAATGACAAATGACGAATGACTAATGACCATTCGTTAGAACCCGACCGTACAAGATAAAATAACTGGTGAGCAATTTACAATAGCTGATGCTGCGTTCGAGCTTGCGATCGCCCTAACTTTATATATGTCTCAAACTTACACGGTTCAAATTCATCATCAAGGCGAAACTCACACGATTCAAGTCCCAGAAGACAAAATCATTTTACGGGCTGCTACTGCTGCTGGGCTGGATTTGCCGAGTTCTTGTAATGCAGGCGTGTGTACCACCTGCGCTGGCAAAATTCTAGAGGGAACTGTCGATCAAAGTGATGGAATGGGTGTGAGTCCCGAACTTCAACAACAAGGCTATGTCTTGTTATGCGTCGCCCGTCCTCGTTCCGATTTGAAAATTGAAACGGAAAAAGAAGACGAGTTATACGATTTGCAGTTTGGAAAACCGTAGAAAAGTCAAAAGTTAAAAGTTAAAAGTCAAAACTATGGTTTTGACTTTCCCGACTTCCGACTCCTGCCATAACATGACAACCCAATTCGTCACTTTAGAAATCGATCTTCAAGAAACGCCAGCCCAATTACTTCAGGCAATTGAAGCAGAATTACGATTGTCTGGAGAACCGTTGCGGTGGGCAATTACTAGCGTAGATCTCCCTCGCCAAAAAGCAATTGTCGAAGCAGTTGTTGTCAGTTGACAGTAAACGGTTATCAGGGAGACAATTCAATTCGCGATCGCGCATCACGCGCTACCAGTTTTGACTTTTAACTGTTATCCGGGCGGGTTTTGGTAAACGATCTTCGTTAATTCTGAGGGATTCTCGCTAAACCCGCCCCTACGAATTTTTGACTTTTAACTTTTGACTTTTGACTTTATATGAATCGTCTCTACACAGCCCTCTTAATCGTCCCTACTGGAATTGGGGCAGCTATTGGTGGTTATGCTGGCGATGCGATGCCCGTTGCTAGAACACTCGCTTCGGTATGCGATCGCCTCATCACTCACCCGAACGTCCTCAATGGCGCACAATTATACTGGTCTTTACCTAATGCTTTCTATGTTGAAGGCTACGGACTTGACAAATTCGCAGCGGGATGCTGGGGTTTACGTCCAATACATCAAAATCGCATAGGTTTAATTCTTGACAAAGGAATAGAGACAGATTTGCGACTGCGACATCTCCAAGCTGCGGATGCGGCTAGGGCAACTTTGGGGTTAAATTTAACCGACTATGTTATTACTGATGCGCCTTTAAATGTGGAACTGCGGACTGCTGCTTCTGGGGCGAGTTGGGGGACAATTGGCAATCCCGATAGTTTGTTACGGGCGGCGGAAGTATTGATAAGTAAAGCTGGTGCAGAAGCGATCGCAGTGGTTGCCCGTTTCCCTGATGATATTGGTAGCGAGGCATTGCAAAACTATCGCCACGGGCAGGGAGTCGATCCGCTAGCGGGTGCGGAAGCGATTATCAGCCATTTAATTGTCAAAACTTTTCAAGTTCCCTGCGCCCACTCTCCCGCGTTATCACCTTTACCCCTCGATCCCGATTTGTCTCCTCGTTCGGCGGCGGAAGAATTGGGATATACATTTTTGCCTAGCGTTTTAGTTGGGTTAAGTCGCGCCCCTCAATTTGTTGTAAACGCGCACCCTGTAGAGACGTTCCATGGAACGTCTCTACAACCTCCACGACATATAACGTCTCTACATGAAGATATTTGGGCAAAGGAAGTCGATGCTGTCGTCATCCCTGCCACGGCTTGCGGTAGTAGTGCCGTCCTCTGTTTAAGCCAATCCCAGGCGCAAATTATTACTGTGGCAGAAAATCAAACCACAATGCAAGTGCCACCCGCACCACTGGGAATCAAAGCGATCGCGGTAAACTCTTATTTGGAGGCAATCGGTGTCATCGCTGCCCATAAAGCAGGTGTGAATCCAACTATCTTGAGTGGGGCGATCGCAAATTTACATTGCTTATCTACCACAGATGACTAGCTGTAGCCCTATACTATCACTAACCCCTAACCGCCCTGCCATTTCCGTGAGTCAGCAGCAAGATCCGAGTATTCAACCTTTGTCACGCCTCCAAATTCTCATGTTGATGGGTGTGACTGCTGTAGTCTTTTTACTAATTGCAAAAGTCTGGTTAAGATTTGGCTCAGTAACCATCTTAAGTGTTAGTTGGGATGCTATAGCAATACTCACAGGCATCTGTTTAGGACTCATTATTACTTCTACTAGCTTTATAGTTTATCGATTGTGGCCCGCATATCGTCGTAGTTCGGATTTCTATCTAGAATTTGTCCTCAAGCCATTGTTACTACCAGATATTATCTGGGTAGGGTTATTACCAGGGCTGAGTGAAGAATTGTTATTTCGAGGTGTGATGCTACCAGCACTCGGTTTAAATGCTACTGGTGTTGCCATATCAAGTCTTTGCTTCGGTGCTTTACATCTGAGTGGTTCTCAGCAATGGTCTTATGTTGTTTGGGCATCTATAGTAGGTGCATTACTAGGATTTAGTGCTGTAGTTACGCACAATTTATTAGTACCAATTGTGGCGCACACGTTTACAAATTTAATTTCTAGCTATCTTTGGAAAATAGGGCAATCTAATTCTTAGTAGAGTCGCACATCTGTGCGCCCCTACCAAACAACCGTACACCTCTATGACTCTTTTCAATCAAAAAAAACTTTACGAAATTGTAAGGCTAGTAGGGTGTGTTTTGAAAACGCACCCTACTACAGATCAAACAATAACTTTGCGACAGTAAAAAGCCTCCGCGTATTTTTCTGGTGCATTCGATTCAATTCCCCGTATTCTTAAAATTGATAAAAAAGTTTCTTCGGTAAACCACTGCTTTTCCATTTGAGACTGAAAAGCATTGAGAATCAACTGAGTTTTATGCTGGCAAATTATTGGATCTAAATGAACAAATAAATTAGGTATACCTAAATCACCATCGTACTTGGGAATTTCATATTCTAAAATTAGATGATTTCTGAAAGTATTCCAAGTTAAATCGGAAATTAATCGATGATCTTGGTGTAGGTCATTACGATAATGAGTCAAAATAAGATCGGGCTGGAATTCTTGTTTTAAGCTTTCAAAAAGTTCCTTAACTTCGATCGCCATAAAAGGCAAAAACCCGTCTCGAAAATTTGCGATCGCAATGTTTTTGACTTGCGTTCCTTTTAAAAACTGTTTAGCACTCTCGTAAGCTTCTTTTTCTCTTTGTGAATTAGAGCTAAATACCACCCAGTAGAAAACAAGATTCTGATATTTTTTTATCAGTTTTAAAATTGTACCTCCACAACCAATTTCAATATCATCGCAGTGCGCTCCCAAACATAAAACATTATAAGGCGAATCGCTTTTTGCTTCAAAATTAAATTTGAGCATCCAGTCTATCTCCCAATCTGATATGCTAGATTGAATGTTTTCGATTCATTTGTTTCCCAACAATATTCTGACTGAGTAGATTTCCATACATGCCAAGGTGCTTTCCCTTGGCAATACAAATCGTCTAACTGCTGCTGTTCTTTGAAGGTATCCATGCACGCCCAAAAACCATCGTATTTATATGCCGTTAGCTGATTCAACTTCATCAATCTTTGAAATGGCTCGCACACTAACTCCTCACCTTCATTAATGTATTGATAAATCTCTCGTTTAAACAGAAAATATCCTCCATTAATCCGAATTCCTGCTTCTTTTACATCTTTAATATCGTTAACTAAACCATCTTCTGTAGTAGAAACAAGGTGAAAGCTATGAGAAGGCTTGACACACAAAAAACAAGCTACCCTATCTTTCTGATAAAAATCATCAATGAATTTTGGTAGATTCAGATCGGTCAACCCATCGCTATAATTTGCTAAAAATACCTCTTCACCTTCCAAATACTTTTCTACCGCTTTAAACCTTTGCCCGATACTAGAATGCAAACCCGTATCGACAAAAGTAATTTTCCAATCTTCAATGTCGCTATTGGATAGTTGAATAGTTTTTCCACCATTCAATAATGTAAAGTCGTTAGATAAACATTCATTGTAATGTAAAAAATAGTTCTTTATAGCATCAGCTTTGTAGCCAAGGCACAAAATAAAATCTTTATGCCCGTAGTAGGCATAATACTTCATAATATGCCATAAAATCGGTCGGTAGCCAATATGAACCATTGGTTTAGGTAAATTTGCAGCAGCTTCTCTCAATCGCGTTCCTAAACCACCGCAAAATAAAACAACTTTCATAATATACTCTCCTTATTTCTGTCGGAGTAGATTTAAACTGAGCCATAAGGTAGCAAGTAGTGTAAATCCCAACTACCAACTACCAATTACCCATTACCTAAGAGTAAACAATTACTTCAGGTATTGGTACAATAAACTTACCACCCCAATCGCGAATATATGCCATTTGCTCCATAATTTCATCCTGAAGATTCCAAGGTAAAATTAAAAGATAGTCTGGCTTTGTCTCCAAAATTTTGTTAGGATGAAAGATAGGAATATGAGTGCCTGGTAATAATTTACCTTGCTTAAAAGAACTGCGATCGACTGTATAATCAATAAAATCCGTGCGGATTCCGCAAAAATTCAAGAGCGTGTTGCCTTTGCCTGGAGCGCCATAACCAACAATAGACTTACCTTGCCTTTTCGCTGTAATTAAAAAATCCAATAGCTTAAACTTGGTTTCTTTAACCTTTTGAGCAAAAGAGAAATAATGCTCTAGAGTTGTAAACCCAGCCGCTTTCTCTTCAGATCTTAACGCTCTCACCTGTTGACTAATTGATTTCGACGTATCTTCAGCATGACTGACATAAATTCTGAGGGAACCCCCGTGAGTTGACAACTGTTCAACATCAAAAATAGTCAGTCCGTGGGTGGCAAAAACTTTCTCAACCGTGAGGAATGAAAGGTAAGAAAAGTGTTCGTGGTAAATAGTATCAAACTGATTTCCCTCCATCAACCGCATCAAATGGGGGAATTCCATTGTAATAACTCCCTCCGGTTTGAGCAAAATTTTCATTCCAGCCACAAAATCATTTAAATCGGGTACGTGAGCTAGCACGTTATTACCCAACAGTAAATCAGCTTGATTCCCCTTTGCTACTAACTCTCGCGCTGTCTGTTGCCCAAAGAACTTGACAACTGTAGGAATACCTTTTTCCTGAGCTACTTTGGCTACATTTACTGCTGGCTCTATGCCTAAAACAGGTATCCCTTGAGCCACAAAGTATTGCAGCAAATAACCATCATTACTCGCAATTTCCACAACTTGACTCTGTTCGTGCAATCCCCAACGTCCTACCATTTTTTCAGTGTAATCTCGAACGTGTTGCAGCCAAGTATCAGAATAGGACGAGAAGTACGCATAGTGACTGAAGATGTCACTCGGACTGACATACTCTAGAAGTTGAACTAAAAAACAGCGATCGCATACGTACACATGCAGTGGATAAAACGGCTCCATCTGGTTGAGCTGAGCAGGTGTGATGTAGCTCTCGCATAATGGTGACATTCCTAGATCGACAAAGCTATGTCTCAGCAAGGAGCCACAGAAACGACAGCACGAGCTATTCATTGTTATATTTCACTATGCCTAAAACTTACTACGTCCGATCGTTCACAACTAGCTGGCACTAGTCGTCAATGCAACTTAAAACCTATTGCAATTTAAGATTTGATTTTGAATACTCACTTTTCCTCTAAACTGGATACTACACACTTAATTTGAGCGTGTCAACCCCATATTTGCAAATACCAAGTTCGAGACATTTGTGCAAATTTTGCACAAATGTGAAGATACTTGCAAAAGTAGGGTCGAACTTCAGACATGCGATTGAAGTACGTTATGCAAAACTCTGAAAGTAAATATTCCCTCCAAACTAGCTGCAAGCAAGAGGCAACAACTAATAGAGAGAATATATCAACCAATTGTCCTGAGTTGACAATATGGCATTGTGTTACAAGTTCCCAAAAAGCTCGATTGTATAGTTGACACTTGTAATTAACTTTGGTAAGAGTGTAGCTTATGACTAGGTTTTGATAGAGACCAATTTTTGCCTTAATTAGCGATCGCGATCGCAGTCTTTCGCGCTCTGCCACATGCGTGAGGGGCAGTACTTCTGTGCTGTATCTCAACACAAGCGGCAAGAATTAAGTATCGAGATTTAAAAATTTAGAAATTTGAACTATGAGGAGCGGAATCCTGCATGAGTCTGCCGTGTTCTAGCTTCAGTTATGCACCGCTGGCAACCAGGGAAGCAGTCACAGCTCAGGGTAAGTTTTTATACGTTAACGATCGAAAGTTTTTTCTCAAAGGAGTTAGCTACGGTCCGTTTTCTCAGGCAACACACGGCACTCCCTTTCCTGAAAAACAGGTTGTTGAAAAAGACTTTGCCTTGATGGTAGAACTAGGAGCGAACTGTATTCGCACGTATACTGTTCCCCCTGTATGGCTGTTGGATTTGGCAGCAGCTTACGGTCTGAGAATAATGGTCGGTATTCCTTGGGCTGAGCATATCTGTTTTTTGAGTTCCTCTGCTGTCCGAGCAGAGATTCGGGGCGCGATCGCTGATGGGGTGCGAGCCTGTCGCGACAGCCCCGCTACGTTTGCTTATCTAGTCGGTAACGAGATCCCTCCAGATGTCGTTCGCTGGCACGGAGCTAAGCAAGTTCGAGCTTTCCTGAGAGATTTAGTTTCAGTTGCCAAGGATGGCGATCCTACCGCACTTGTCAGTTATGCTAACTACCCCTGTACTGAGTATTTAGATATTGACTTCACTGATTTTTTATCCTTCAACGTCTATCTACACAAGGAAAAAGATTTTCGCAGTTACCTAGCGCGGCTGCACAATCTAGCAGAAGATAAACCATTAGTACTGAGCGAGTTCGGCATCGATTCTATCCGCGAGGGTGTAGAGGGGCAAGCTCAGATCCTCGATCGCAAACTGGCATCGAGTTTCAAAACTGGAGCAGCAGGTACAATAGTCTTTTCTTGGACGGACGAGTGGTTTACTGGTGGGTTTGCAATTCAAGACTGGGCGTTCGGTTTAGTCGATCGCGATCGGCATAAAAAGCCTGCATTCTACAGCGTACAGCAGTATTACAAATCGCTGCTACCACCACAACTACCTGAATACCCCAAAGTCTCGGTGGTTGTCTGTACTTACAATGCCGAACGAACTCTAGACAGTTGCCTTGCCTCGCTAGAGCGACTCAATTACCCTAACTATGAGGTAATTGTGGTCAATGATGGCTCTACAGACGGTAGCTGGGAAATTGCTCGAAAATATGACTATATTCGCTTAATTAACCAAGAAAATAAGGGATTAAGTGTCGCTCGTAACGTCGGTATCGCTGCTGCTGAAGGCGAAATTATTGCCTATACTGATTCTGATTGCGTTGCCGACCCAGACTGGTTAATTTACCTGGTAGATAAATTTCTCAGTTCGGGACTTTCAGCCGTTGGTGGTCCCAACTTACCCCCACCAGAAGATGCTTTGATTCCTGCTTGCGTGGCAGTATCTCCTGGTGGTCCTACCCATGTCTTACTAAACGATGAGGTAGCGGAGCATATTGCTGGTTGTAATATGGCTTTTCGCCGAGAAGCACTAGCGGAAATTGGCGGTTTCGATCCGTTATTTCATGCTGCTGGCGATGATGTCGATCTGTGCTGGCGGTTACAAGACCAAGGCTATACGATCGGCTTTAGTCCCGCTGCGATCGTCTGGCACTTTCGCCGCAATACCGTAGCTGCTTACCTAAAACAACAACGAGGCTATGGCAAGGCAGAAGCTCTAGTCTACTTCAAGCACCCCTATCGCTTTAATTTATTGGGACAACCCCGCTGGTTCGGCAGAATTTACGGCGGACTTTACTCCACTTTTCTCATCGGTCAACCGACGATTTACTCTGGAGTGTTCGGTCGTGGCTTTTTTCAGATGTTGTACCAACCGCCAGCCTCTCTGTTTGGCTATCTTCCTCTAACTTTAGAGTGGAACCTAGCGATCGCCCTGTTTGGCACTTTATCGCTGCTATCCGGTCACTTCCCTTGGGTTGCCATCATTATGGTATTAATTTCCTGGGGTTGGTCTGTGGCTGCTGCCGTACAAGCACCAATTGACTCCCGTTTTCAGGGCATAAAAGCGCGTTTGCTGGTAGCAACGTTAATTTACTTAGGTCCACTGGTTCGTAGTCTAGAGCGGTATCGCTGGCGGTTTAAAGGACTAACTCAGATGGATGCGATCGAGTGCGATCGCGTCACGCAAAAACCCGAAGTAGTTTGGCACAAGTCTGCTTTTTACTTGTCCTATTGGACAGAAGCAGGAATGGAGAAAGAAAGTTTGCTGCTGGGGGCAATGGAACTGCTTTTATCTCGCAAATACTTTATCATTCCCGATCGCGGTTGGAGCAGTTGGGATTTGGAAGTTTATCGAGGCATCTGGTCGAAAGCTCAGATCAAGGTCTGTACCGAAAATCACGGTAGCGGTAAACGATTGCTGCGGGTACGGTGCGGACTCAAACTAACGCAGCTCGCCAAGATGATGGCGATCGGCTGTACCTTAATGGCAGTTGCCGCGATCGCCCTTGGCAGGTCAGAACTAGGCGCGATCGCAACTGTCACGAGTGCGATTACCGCTACGACAATTCTCTATCAACACTCCCGCCTCGGTCGCATTCTCTACCACGTCATGGAAAACGTGGCACAAAGACTTTATTTGTTGCCGACTTCAAATTTGGACAATGGGCAATAGTTTAGGTGGTAATGGGTAATGGGTAATTGGTAATGGGTCATTGATACTCACCTCCTTGTCCCCCTTGTCCCAATGCGTGAATTTTGAATGCGTGAATTTTGTCCTCGGCTCCCGACTCCCGACTTTCAATGATAATCTTCCTCGCTCGTAAAACCTTACGCTACCTTCTGCCCTATCGCTTTCTATTTTTAGTGGCGATCGCGCAGGTGATTTTGCTGAATGCTTTAGAATTGCTGAAGCCTTGGCCCCTAAAACTGATTATCGACAACGTACAAGTCGGAGGTCAGCCGCTCCCGTGGGAATTTTTAAAAGGCTTGTCCCGCGAACATCTACTTTTGTCGATCTGTATCGGACTGGTGCTGATTTATCTACTTTGGGGTGGTCTGTCACTATTGCATAACTACACCACTATTAGCATCGGTCAGCGCATGGTCAACGATTTGCGCGGCGACCTCTACAGCCACTTGCAGCGCCTTTCTCTAGCATTTCACAATCGCCAGCAGGTAGGAGACTTACTTTACCGCATTGCTACCGATACCTACGCGATTCAAAGCTTGACGATGAACACCGTAATTCCCATCCTCTCAGCAGTGGTGTTTTTGGTGGGAATGTTTATTATCATGGTGCAGCTCGATCCGCTGCTAACCTTCTTAGCGCTGAGCGTTTGTCCGGCTTTATTTATCACGCTATCGCTGTTAAATCGCCCGATTAACAAAGCGGCAACTCAATCTCATCAACAAGAGAGCGTGGTTTATTCGCTGGTGCAGCGAAATATTTCTGCCATGCGGATTATCCAAGCATTTACCAAAGAAGATGAAGAACACAGCAAGTTTATGGCGGCGAGTCGGGAGAGCTTAGCAGCGCGCTTGCGACTTTACAATCTACAAAGTCTTTACTCTGGGGTAGTCAGTTTAGTTAGCGCCGTGGGTACTGCCTTAGTCGTGTGGGTTGCTGCCAATCAAGTATTGGCTGGTGAATTGACAGTGGGCGAGTTAGTATTATTTACTTCTTATCTTGCCTCGCTTTACGACCCAATTAATAGCATCAGTCAAACCTACGGAATGACTCAGTGGGCGCAGGTGGGCGTGATGCGAGTGTTTGAAATTTTGGATATCGAGCGAGATCTGCCAGAGGGAACTAAAACATTCCCTACAGTTGGAGCTAAGGGAGAAATTGTTTGGGATAATGTCAGTTTCGATTATTTGCCCGACCAGCCAACGCTAAAACAAATTAATTTGCGCGTGCGGGCGGGACAGAAAGTGGCAATTGTCGGTCCTACAGGCGCAGGAAAATCGACTTTAGTTAGTCTGCTACCGCGCTTTTACGATCCGCAAGTTGGTCGAGTCACAATTGATGGAGTTGACGTGCGAGAATTTCAACTGAAATCCTTGCGTCGTCAAATTGGCATGGTGCTGCAACCGCCGATTGTCTTTCCCCTCAGCTTTCGGGAGAACATCGCCTACGGTCGCCCCGATGCAGCGCTTTCAGAGGTCGTGACTGCTGCCCGTCTTGCCCGAATTCACGATTTAATCGTCAGTACGTCCCAAGGGTACGACACGGTAGTAGGGGAAAGGGGAGCGACTCTTTCAGAAGGGGAAAGACAACGCTTGACGATCGCCCGAGCAATTTTACTAGACGCACCGATTTTAATTTTGGACGAACCCACCTCCTCAGTGGATGCCGAAACTGAAGCATTGATTATGGAAGGGTTAGACCGACTCACAGTCGGACGGACGACCTTAATTATTGCTCACCGACTCTCAACCGTGCGTCAAGCCGATTCAATTGTCGTGTTACGAGCTGGGCAGATTGTCGAACAAGGTACATTTGCCGAATTGATGAGTCAGCGGAGTGCATTTGCGGCGCTCTACCGTACCCAGTTCAGTTTACAGGGGGAGAAATAAATATGTCGCTGCGGATTGCGATCGCTGGTTTAGCTGGGACGTATCCCTTCGGGGGCATGTTTTGGCATTACTTACAATACTTACTCGGATTGCAACGGCTCGGTCATGATGTCTTGTATATCGAGGATACGGGTAAATGGTGTTACGACCCGGTGGCGAAAACATTTGTCGAAGATGGGTCGAAAAATGCTGCCTTTTTAGCGCGAGAACTAGCCATTTTAGACGAGAGTTTGAGCGATCGCTGGTTTTTTCGCGACGTAACTGGCAAGACCTACGGTCGTCCTTGGCACGATGTTGTCGAGTTCTGCCACAGTGCCGATCTGTTACTCCATATTTCCGCTGGGCATTGGATGCGTGAGGAAAACTTTACCAATGCCAAAGTCGTATTAATCGATACCGATCCTTTATATACTCAAGCCGGACTACTGACTGGTTCCCCTGCGGAAGTCGCAGCTCGCGTTGCTTGGTGGCAGGAACATCACGACGTTTTCTTTAGCTTTGGAGAAAATATAGGCGCTGCTGATTGTAAAGTTCCCTGCGAATCGTTTGACTGGATGCCCACACGCCAACCAATTGTATTAGATTGCTTCGACCGAGCAGCCGTACCAGTTACAGAGCGGCGACCCGTATTGACAACTGTTGCATCGTGGGAACCAAAAGAAAAGGGTCCGGTAGTCAACGGCGTTGCTTATACCGGAAAAAGTAGTGAATTCGAGCGCTACATAGATTTACCATCTCACAGTCCGCTACCACTCGAATTAGCTTTAAGCGGTTCTGCCCCCGTCGAGAGGCTGCAAGAATCCGGTTGGATCGTACGCGATGGCTACGAAGTCTCCCACAACCCTTGGGTTTACCGAGATTATCTCGCTCATTCATTCGGCGAATGGAGCATTGCTAAGAACGCTTACGTTGCTAGTCAAAGCGGTTGGTTTTCTTGTCGCACAGCCAGCTACCTCGCCCTTGGCGTACCAGTGATTCTACAAGATACAGGCTTTAGCAAAACCATTCCTACTGGGGAAGGGCTATTGACATTTACGACAACAGCTCAAGCAGCAGAGGCAATCGAGAAATTAAAAACCAACCCGCAGCGACACGCCAAAGCCGCCAGAGAAATCGCGCAAGCATATTTTGACTCGGATAAGGTACTGACGAATTTGATTGACAAGGCGGGAAGTTGGGAGCAGTTATCAGTGACCAGTGACCAGTAACCAGTGACCAACAACCAACAACGCAATGCGATGACCAAAGTTACTGTAGCCCTAACTACATATAATCGATCGCAGTTACTCAAGCTCAGTTTGGCAAGTGTTTTAGCTCAAGACTATCCAGACTTTCGGGTGATGGTACTCGATAATGCTTCGACTGACGATACTGAAACAGTCGTGCGATCGCTTGCTGAAGACGACGATCGCGTCACTTACATTCGTAACGAAACTAATATTGGTGGTTTAGGTAACTGGAACCTTGCTATTGAATTAAATACTAGTCCTTATTTAACAATTTTGAGCGATGACGATCTGATGTTGCCGGGGTTGATCGGCGAATCTGTCCGAGTTTTAGACGAGCATCCGCAAGTTGGGTTTTCATTTGCAATGGTGAGGCTGATCGATGCTGCTGGTAATTCCCTAGACCTACAGCACACGGGAAATATTTCTGGTGGTTTAGTCGAGGGTCTAGATTTTCTCGAACAGACGATTTCCTGGCAGGGTTGTCCGGTTTATACTTCTAGTCTATTTTTCCGCGCTTCAGCGTTGGCAGTCGTGGGACAGTTTGATAGTCCCCATTCTAAGCATACATTTGACTTGACGACGATCTATCGGCTGGCTGCCAAGTTCGACATCTTCTTTTTAGCCCGAGAACTCGCGCAAGTCCGCCTGCACCCAGGACAGATTACCGAAACAGACTGGCGCTTCGATCGCAACGGACCAATTGGTGTCATTGCTGAAATTATCGATGCTGTCGCTTATCTATTGCAAAGCGATCGCGCCAGGGATGAGAACTATCGACAATGGCTTGCCGAACGCTTTCTTGCTCTACACGCACGTCAAAGCGAATACACGCAAATGGCTCTGCCCTACATGCAACAAACTTGGGAGGAACGATTGCAATTAGCCACCCAAGAAATTGCTCGGTTAATCCCCCCAGAAGAAGCCTACATTCTCGTCGATGACGGTCAGTGGCAAGGGGAAGCGATCGCCTCTGCACCAGCAATTCCTTTCCTTGAACAAGATGGACAATACTGGGGCGCACCACCAGATGACGCAACGGCAATTCAAGAACTGGAACGTTTGCAGAGCAAAGGGGTGCAGTTTATCGTTTTTGGCTGGTCGGCTTTTTGGTGGCTCGATTACTATTCTGAGCTGGAACGTTATTTGCGATCGCATTGTCGCTGCGTGTTGAAAAATACCCGCCTTGTTGTGTACGGGCTTCAACCATGATGCAAAAGTCAAAATTCAAAAGTCAAAAGTCAAAATTTCCCGACTCCCACTCTCCCACTCCTGTACGGGCGGGTTTCCAAACCCGTCCCTGCTGACTCCCACTCTCCCACTCCCGATCGCGCCAGTTGCCTGCGAATCGTCGTCCTCGGATACATCGTGCGTGGACCTTTGGGTGGAATGTCTTGGCATCCTTTGCAATACCTAATGGGGCTAGCAAATTTGGGTCACGATGTTTATTTCATCGAAGATAGCGATGATTATCCCTCTTGCTACGACCCGACACGCGGTTATATGGATATCGATCCTACTTATGGCTTGAAATATGCTGCCAGTATTTTCGAGCAAGTTGGTTTAGGCGATCGCTGGGCGTATTACGATGCCCATACAAGTTCGTGGTTGGGAGGTTGTGCTGACCGGATTAAGGAGATTTGCACTACTGCCGATCTGTTACTCAATTTAGATGGAGTTAACCCGCTGCGCCCTTGGCTGCTGCAAATTCCCGCCCGTGCATTAGTTGAGGGAGATTCTGTCTTCACCCAAATTCGCCACCTCACCGATGCTTATGCCTACGAACAAGCGCGACAGCATACAACTTTCTTTTCTTGTGCGGAAAATATCGGTCAGAGCAAATGTACTGTCCCCGATGATGGGTTTCCCTGGCAACCCACGCGCCAACCGATCGTTCTCGATACCTGGTCGGTAAAGCCTTTAACTGATGCCGCAGCCAAATTTACGACAGTCATGCAATGGGAAAGTTATCCAGCGCGAGAATACAAAGGTATTCGCTATGGCTTAAAGGCAGATGCTTTTCCCCCTTACATAGATTTGCCAAAGCGGGTAGGCTCGATCTTGGAGCTGGCAGTGAGTGGAGGTAATACACCCACCGAGCAACTGGCAACTAAAGGCTGGAGAGTGCGAGAGCCACCGACGCGATCGCCCTGGACTTATCAAGAATACATTCAACAATCGAAGGCAGAGTTTAGTATAACCAAGGATGCTTTTGCCGTAACTTGGAGTGGTTTGTTTAGCGAACGCAGCGCCTGCTATCTCGCTAGCGGTCGTCCTGTGGTGATTCAAGACACGGGTTTTTCCAATTGGTTGCCTACTGGTGCAGGCGCGATCGCATTTAGTAATTTAGAAGAAGCGATCGCGGGGATTGAAGCAGTTAACAGCCGCTACGAATTTCACTGCCAAGCAGCAAGAGCGATCGCCCAAGAATATTTCGATGCCCGTCACATCCTGCCACCTTTACTTGAAGCCGCCATGAAATAAGAGCAGAGGAGTAGAGGGGCAGAGGAAGCAGAGGAAGCAAAAACTGTCAACCAACAACCCATTACCCATTACCCATTACCAACTACCCATACCCTGACAACTGATAACTGATAACTGATAACTGACACCTGGTCAATCGTGAGTAGAAAACAGGGACACAAATTTCGTTCTGGTATGCAATGGCTAGCTTGGTCGGCGAGTCTAGCCGGAATTTGCTTAGCTAGCGGGCTGGGTTACTTTCTGGTTTTCAATTCTACTGCCCAACCAGTGACCGTACAAACGGTAGCCGTAGAAACAGGAACCGTAGAAAATACAATTGATGAAAGCGGTACTGTGGAACTTCAGGGACAGCGAACGATCAAGTCGCCCACTGAAGGCGCTGTCGATCGCGTCTTAGTCCAGCCTGGAAATCAAGTGAAAGCCGATCAAGTACTCGTCATTCTCCGCTATCCCGAGCGCCAAACTGCTTTAGCCAACCAGCAATTGAAAATACTAGAGGCGCAAGCGACTCTGGTACGCAACCGTCAAAAAATCTTAGAGGCTCAGGAACAGTTAATTGCCGATGAAAAAATTCGTAAAAAACTAGATGCCTTGGCACAGGAAGGAGCCGTGGCGCAACAACAAGTCCAAGAGCTAGAAGATAAAGTGCGGCAGAATGAAGCTGACATCCGCAATGCTCAGTTGGAAGCTCAAAACGCGACAATCCAGCTTCAGATCGAGCAGCTTCAACGTCAAAGCATTCAGCAAAAACTCCAAGATACATTAGTGCGATCGCCGCTAGATGGCACGGTTTTGGGAGTCAGCGTCAAAAATGGTGATGGAGTTGAGTTGCGTACCGATCTGTTGACGGTAGGCGATCCGGCGCAAGTGAAAATCAAGCTTTTGCTCTCTCCTCTAAACGCCGCTCAAGTCAGAGTCAATCAAGTGGTTCGCGTCAGCGCGATCGCGCCTAACGCCAAAACTTTTACTGGCACAATCCAAAGCGTATATCCCCAGGCAGTGACTCCCGAAGAAAGTCAAAAACAAAGCGGTCGTAGTGGTGGTAGTAGCGATCGCTCGAATCAACCTAGAGTACCTGCAACTGTCAAGCTTGACACCCCGACGCGATCGCTCATTCCAGGTAGCGGCGTAAACGTTGAGATCGTACTAGAGCAGCGGCGCAACGTTTTAGTCTTGAATTCAGAAATTATTCAACGCACCGAACAACGTCCTTTTGTTTGGGTAAAAGACAGTCAAAACAAAGCTCAGAAACGATATCTTAAATTGGGTTTAGAAGGATTGCTCACCGCTGAAGTTGTTGCTGGACTGAACTTTGGCGAAAAAGTCATTTTACCCCCCGCCGAAGCCACCCTGACCCCAGGAACACCAGTTATCAGTTATTAGGGAGCAGGGAGCAGTTGTCAGTCTACCAACTACCAATTACCAACTACCAATTACCAACTACCAATTACCAACTACCAATTACCAACTACCAACTATCCAATGAGCCTTTCACCAGTCGAACTGCTAATCCTCACCTTTGACTCTTTGCGTAGCAATCCCCTACGTTCTGCTTTGACGGCGTTAGGAGTATTTATGGGTGTGGCTGCGGTCAGTGCTACGCTTCAAGTTGGTAGTATCAGCCGGATTGTTATTGCCCAACGATTAGCAGAAAGAGACGCGCCTCAGATTATGGTAGGACTCAATTGGCAAGCAGGCAGCGACTTGAGCGCTCAAATGAGCCTAGCAGATTTGGAATTTTTCCGCCAACGGCTCTCTGGCTTACGGGCGAGTAGTGGCGCAGCTTGGGTGGGTTCGGCAGAAACTGTATTTCAAACTGAAGAAGCTAGTCCTCAGATGATGGCAGTGACCCCAGATTTTTTACTCACCTTGGGTAGACCGTTGGAAGCAGGACGGTTTTTTACTGCTGCTGATTTCGCCAACTACCGACCTGTGGTCGCGATCGATCGCTTTTTGGCGGATAAGTTATTTAAAGATGGTCAAGCAGTCGGACAACGCCTCTATGCTAACGATCGACCCTACGTAGTGGTGGGAGTCGTACCAAC
This sequence comes from Chroococcidiopsis sp. CCALA 051, assembly GCF_003015105.1. Taxonomy (NCBI): domain Bacteria; kingdom Bacillati; phylum Cyanobacteriota; class Cyanophyceae; order Chroococcidiopsidales; family Chroococcidiopsidaceae; genus Chroococcidiopsis; species Chroococcidiopsis sp. CCALA 051. Next base: position 23,996 of record NZ_PYCI01000053.1, read on the forward strand.
TAAAATGCAGGAAAACGCACCACCTGAAGGACAATTGTTAGTACCGCTACCAATTTATAGTTCTCTTACAGGTAGCCGTGCTGTCGATACAATTCAGTTGCGTCCTCGCCGAATTGAAGACCTTGAAGCTTTTGGTAATCGAGTCCAGCAACTCTTGGCACAACGTTTTCCAGGGCGAAGTTATTGGTCTTGGAACAATGTGGAAGACATCATTCAACAGCAAAAAATCATGCAGCTAGCCTCCCAAGCGTTAACTGTAGTGGGTGCAATTTCCCTACTTGTAGGAGGTGTGGGTATTGCCAATATTACGATCGCTTCAGTGATAGAACGCACGCCAGAAATCGGTCTGCGTCGGGCTTTGGGAGCAACTCAGCAAGATATCATGGCGCAATTTATTTTAGAAGTTGCACTTTTAAGTTTAATCGGCGGGACGATCGCCATAGGGACAGTGCATGGAATTGCCGTTGCAGTCGCCGATACATTTAACTTACCGTACCAATTTGAACCCAGCACCGCAAGTCTAGCGCTAGCTTCAGCTTTACTAGTCGGTATGGGTGCTGGCTTTATTCCTGCTCTCCGTGCCAGCCAACTCGATCCGGTCAAAGCTTTACGCTCGGAATAAGTATCAACAAAAAAGTCAAAAGTCAAAAGCTAAAAGTCAAAACTAATTCTCCCTACTCCCTGCTCTCTACTCTCTTCTCCACTGATAACTGACTGATCACTGTTAATCGGGAATAGTTATATTTTCTAAATTTTGTGCTGCTGCTGGATATTGTGGATTCATTGCTTCTAAGGTATCAGCGATCGCCCGAGCAATAACTAAGTTTCTATACCACTTTTTATTTGCCGGAACGACATACCAAGGAGCATACTCTGTAGAGCAATAATTAATTGCATCTTCATAAGCTTGTTGGTAATCATCCCATAATTTCCGCTCGTTGACATCGTTAATAGAAAATTTCCATCGCTTATCTGGGTCTTCCAGCCGCTTTTCTAATCTACGTTTTTGTTCGTCTTTAGAAATATGTAGAAAAAACTTAATAATACTAATATTATTCAAAACCAGCATTTGTTCAAATTCATTAATGCTGTGATATCTTTTCTGCCATACTGCTTCCGGCATGAGTTGTTTAACGCGCACGATTAATACATCTTCGTAGTGAGAACGATTAAAAATATTAATCATGCCTCGTTGCGGTGTCCGCTGATGGTAGCGCCACAAAAAATCATGGCTCAATTCTTCTTGGCTGGGATTTTTAAAAGACCAAACTCGACAACCTTGAGGATTGATTCCCTGAAAAACATGTTTAATTGTGCCGTCTTTCCCACCAGTATCCATTGCTTGTAGTACGATGAGTAGACTGCGCTGCTGCTCGGCGTACAGGCGTTCTTGTAACAAACTCAAGCGATCGCGATAATACTCTAGTTCTGCTTCTATCTCTTTCTTGCTCTGATAGCTTTCACAAGTATCTGGATCGATCTGACTTAGCTGAATTGGTTCGTTGGGAGTGACGCGATAGCGGGGATAATCGGGTTTTGGTGGTAACTCGTCTGCTACAACTGTTTCTGGAGACATAGTGCGGGCAACTTTTGCTGTCTCATTATCTGTAGTTTTGTTAATCTGAGCAGCGGATTTTTTTGCCGATTTTGAATTCGCCATAGTAACACTATCGCCAAGCTTTATCGAACTTATTTTTTGATTTTATGGCAAGAATTACAGCAGTGTTTCTCTCAAAAGATAGACTCATGCGTTTTGTTTTACAGCAGTGAGTAGGTAATTGGTAGTTGGTAATCGGTAGTTGCTCCCTCAGCTTCCTCAGCTCTCTTCTTCCTCCTGCTACCCAATACATCTCGGTTAAGATTCGATCCCCCCTAACCCCCCTTTTTAAGGGGGGAACTCTCGCCCCCTTTTTAAGGGGGTTGGGGGATCTTCAAGATTTTTGCATTGCTAAGTGAGAAGTATTGCCCTGCTCCCCTGCTTCCTCCTCTGCTCGTGCGCTCCCTACTCCCTGCTCTCTAGTATGATTAACGACTACAGCTTTGAATAACGCATAATTGTTACAGGAACACCGATTTTCGCTGCCAAGTCAGACAAAGCAAACTTAAATTTGAGCGATCGCGGTAATTCTTTCCATGTAACTGCAACAAACCCAAAGCGAGTGTAAAACTCTGCTAGTTTACGCCCCAAGCATTCTAAATAAAGCGGCTGAGTTGCTTGTTCAATTAAATATTCCACCAAGTACGACCCCAAGCCTTTACCCCGCCAGTTAGAGGCAACCACTAAACTACCCAATTCTTGCGCCCCAGCAAAAGCCCGTAACTGCCCGCAAGCAACGACTCGTCCGTTGCATTCAACGACTGAAAATTGTTGCCAGCGTAACTGCGTCGGGTCGAGTTTTGCCGATAGCACCAACTTCCGAATTGCCCAAGCATCCTTAGCATTGGCGGGGCGAAGATTGCATCCTGATGGTAAAGTAGACATTCGGTTGAAGTCTAAATTTTCAAAATTAGATGACAATTACATTTTTACAACTAAACCAACAGCACGACGAACGTATGCTTGATACGACTCGTTTGTAGGTGGAAATACCAATCCGTAAAGCATGATACCGCTGATGAGGTCGAAGACAAGATCGGCATCTATATCTGCGGCAATTTCTTGTCTGCTTTTTGCTTGTGCAATGACAGCAGCAAAGGCTTGGCGGCGGGGTTGGAGATATCTCGCCCAGTAAACCTGAGCAAACTGGGGATTGTTAGATGCTGTACTGATAATTAAAGCTACAATTTGCCGTCCCAGAGGATCTAAGGTCATTTGGGTAGCACTGGCAATAATTAAATCGATATCGCTCCAAAAGTTTTTCGTATCTGGAATTTCTACGTCTTCTCTACGGCTTTCGATCGCATCTGCCACCAGTTCTTCTTTTGAGTTGTAGCGACGGTAAATTGTGGTTTTTCCCACCCCTGCACGGCTAGCGATCGCCTCTATACTCATGCGCTCGTAACCCACCTCGGCTAAGAGTTCCAAGGTGGCTCTATGAATAGCGCGATCGGCTTCTACACTACGCGGTCTTCCAGGCTGATTTTTAATTTTTGCATTCATTATTGGTTCGTTACTCTTGGATCGTCATCTGGTGGTATCATCCGCTACCGCTACGCAAATATAAGCAGCATGTCTTAACGATGCATCCACCATTGTGATGTTCTTCGTTTAAATCTGCGATCGCCACAAGGCGATCGATGGATGTAGTACCCGTAATCTTCAAACCATCAGCTCTCTAAATCAAATAGGATGACTGTTGCTACTGGCGAGGATTAAATTAAGGAACGACTTCTAGTCTACCGAAAGGAGGAAATTTAGTTAACAACTGAGTAACTTGAAAACCCTCTATCCGCAGAACGATCTAGCAGATGAGTTAGTTGGAGTACTGTAAATGCTAAATCGTATAGAGATTGTATCCGATGAAACTGACATATTTGAAGCAACAAGTTTCGACTTTGGGACGTTTTCTGGCAACAACGCTATTTTTTCTGTCGGCGATCGGCTTTGTATGGCACTTTGCCTTGTTCTCAAACCCTGTAGCAATGGCTAGTCCCGCTCCGATTTCGATCGCAGCGGCAGATATGGGCGATCGAACTAAAGAAGCAGCCGATGATGTTGCTAAAGGCTCCAAGAATTTGATCCGAGATACGGCAAACAAAGTTGAGCGAGCTGCCAACAAAAATGCTGCTAAAGTCGATCGAGCTGACGACGAGGGTAGTGGCGTTGAGCGCAAAGCCAAGCGAGATCGAGATCGGATTGAGCAAAGAGCTGAGGAAGATGCCGCTCGGACTGAAAAAGCAGTAGACAAAAACATGAACGCTGTCAAGCGTACTGTTGACTCTATCAAGGATGCTTTTAGCAATTAGAGCCGCAATCCGCTCAGATAGTTAGGACATGATTGGAGATACGAGGAAGAGGATTTATAATTCCTCATAGTCTGCACGTCAAAGCCTAAATTAGAAAGCCTAAGTCAGAAAGAAGATTTTTTGACTTAGGCTTTTTCTTGGGATGACGAAGGACGAGCGCCAAGCACCAAGACCGAGCGTTGGCATCAGGCAAGTATGACTTTATGATGAAATTCACTGAAGCTTAAGGAATTACATTTAACCATACTAGCTCTCGAATTACAGTGTTAATCTCAAATGATGGTGTTATGTAACATCGCTTTTCCATATTCGCAAATTATGCCAACAGTTCAAAAAATTGACACTAGCCAATTAGTCAATATGGGAGTAATGTAGTTGACGAACATCTAAATCAAGCTAAGCAAATGCCAGCGGTTGCTGGTAATTCTCACATAACCACTGGCTCGCATATGGAAAGTTATATCGCAAGTTATCAGTTATATAAGTTATAGAAATATGACATTTCTCTGGCAGTGGCTTGGTGTATTTGGTATGTCGTTTGGTGCGATCGTTTTTGGAATTGGCGCTCACAATGCGAAAAATCAGCGCTGGCAAATTTTGTACACGCTCAACTTTTTCGTTTGCGCGATCGCTGCTGGACTGTATTTAATTATGGCTCTCGGTCAAGGAGTAGATTTTATTAACGGTCGTCCCACTTTCTGGGTCAGATATGTTTCTTGGTTTATTTCTACGCCTTTGTTGCTCTTAATTCTCACATATCTTGGAAAAACTAACGTGACAACCACAGCGAGCTTGTTAGGAGCAAATGCTTATACAATTGCTGCTGGTTTTGTTGCTACTATTTCACCCTATCCAGTTAATTATATTTGGTACATTGTCAGTTGTGCAGCTTACTGTGCTACTGTATATCTTCTCCTTAACCAATATCGCCCACAAGTAGAACGTACCTTCCCTAGAGTTATTCCAGCTTTTCACAAATTGCTGAAAGTTCACTTGACAATATGGACGCTTTACCCGATAGTCTGGCTTCTGAGTCCCGCAGGTTTGAATTTCTTAAATATTAGCGTGGAAACAATGTTTGTGACTCTCCTCGATATGGCTTCCAAGGTAGGTTTTGGTTTTCTTTCATTACAAACTATGAGTGCTATAGAGAAAGCGAGACAGCAAGCAAAAACAGCATCTTCTTTAGTTGTATTTCGTTAATTTGTAGCAAAAAATATATATAGCGTGCTTCTACTCTTCGTCCCAAGTTTGCAACTGAATATAAACTAAAACTAGCGCTACCAATAACAAAACTGTAGCCGCAGCCGCAGCATAACCGAAATCGAATTGCCCAAAAGCTTCTTGATAAATGTAATAAACTAAAATATTAGTAGAATTTAAAGGTCCTCCACCAGTCACGACATAAATTTGCTCGAAACCCCGCAAAGTAAAAATTGCTGTTGTAATCGTAGCGAAGATTAACGTCGGTCTCAATCCTGGTAGAGTAATATACCAAAATTGCTGCCAAGCATTTGCTCCATCTAATTCTGCTGCTTCATAACGACTGGGAGGAATTGCCTGCAATCCAGCTAGAAATACCACCATATTGAAGCCTAGCTGCTTCCAAATACTCAATAAAATGATGACTGGCATTGCCCAAATATTACTACCTAGCCAGGGAATCGGAGAAATTCCAATTGCATTCAACCATGTATTGACTGGTCCCTCGGTTTGAAATAGCCAGCGAAATCCTAACCCAGCGGCGACAATAGACACAATTGAAGGGAGAAAATAGGCGCTGCGTAATAATCCTCGCCAAGCTATATTGCGGTTTAATAGTGCTGCCAAACCTAGAGGGATCGCTAGGCTGGGAATTACTGTAGCAATGGTAAAATAGCAAGTATTACTAAGAACTTGCCAAAAATCAGGATTGAGAATTAGTCGTAAGTAATTGTTAAATCCTACCCAGCGCACGCCAGCAGCGGTAAAACTTCCTGTAGTGAAGCTGAGATAAAACAGATAAGCAATGGGAAATATTAGAAATATTCCCAGCATGAGCAGCGCTGGCGTGAGAAAAATCCATGCTGCGATCGCATCGTTATCTAGCAGTTGCTTGCGAGAACGCTCAAAAGCCATACTTTGTATTTTAACTTTGTAGGGCTATTTTACTCATTAAAGCAAGCAGGTAGTAGGGAGGAGTCAAGAGTCAAGAGTTGATGGTTGATGGTTGTTGGTTGTTGACGCTTCACCGATAACTGATAACTGCAATTTTTAACGCCGGAGTGAGGCGATCGCCAGTCGAATGATGGATAATGACTGAGTTAACACCTTGCTCGATAAAATGCTGTATGACGATCCCAGCAACCACCGCCTCTACTGCCAGCTTAATTTCTCCGATCGATCCCACCGATCTATGGATACCAGGAGAACCAATTAAACTAGGTATACTTGCTTCGGGAAATGGCAGTAACTTTGAAGCTGTAGCAGAGGCGATCGCCCAAGGTAGACTTAATGCTAAAATTCAAGTTTTAATTTACAATAACCCAGAAGCGAAAGTCGCAGTTCGAGCTGCAAATCGTGACGTACCTGCCGTTTTGCTCAATCATCGTCATTTTCCCAGCCGTGAAGATCTAGATCGTCAAATTGTTCAAACTTTACATCAATATGACGTATCATGGGTTATAATGGCGGGCTGGATGCGAATTGTCACGCCAGTACTCATCAATGCTTTTATCGAACGAATTATTAACATCCATCCCAGTTTATTACCCAGCTTTCGCGGGATTCAGGCAGTAGAACAAGCCCTCGCTGCTGGTGTAAAAATCGCAGGTTGTACGGTGCATATAGTCGTTCCCGAAGTTGATAGCGGGCGCATTTTGCTCCAAGCAGCCGTACCCGTCTTACCTGACGACACCCCCCAAACTCTACACCAACGAATTCACCAGCAAGAATATCGAATTTTACCCGCCGCGATCGCTCTTGCTGCGAAGCAGGGAGCAGGGACGAGCTGGGAGCTGGGAGCAGAATAAAACACCCGTCAACTGTCTTCACGGAGTTTAGCGCAGCATTTACTGTCAAATAATGACGATTAAACCTCGTGCAAAATTTGCACGTCGTTTATAGATTACCCGTAAGATTCAATCGGTTCGCTACCGTCAGGAGCAGGTGGCACAAATTTTTTCCAACCGAGTAACTGAAAGCCAACATACCATAAATAAAGCGGATTGAGCAGGATATAGCGCCGCCACAAGCGTCTGGGTTCTTGTAGCAGACGAAATAACCACTCCAATCCCAAATCTTGCATTGTTTGCGGTGCTGGCGCTAGCCTACCAGCGTGAAAATCGAAGGCAGCACCCACAGCTAAGATGGGGATGCCTAGCATTTGGCGATATTCGTAAGCCCAAACTTCTTGTCGAGGACAACCAAGACCAAGAAGTACGGTACTAGCTCCAGAGGCTTTAATCCGAGCCACTAACTCTTTCCGTTCCTCTAAAGAGAGACGGCGAAATTTAGAAGGCTCCATGCCCGCAATTTGAAGCTGGGGAAAGCGTTGCTGCAACTGACAAGCGAATTGCTGTAATACTTCTATTTGACTGCCATATAGATAGACACTTAGCCCTTTTTCAGCAAAAGCTTGAGCGATTCTGAGCGTCAGCTTGGGACCGCAGACGCGATCGGGTAATCCTTGCTTGTGCAGCCACCACAAAGCCCAGCGCACGGGTTGTCCGTCAGGAACTACGAGATCCATACCGTTCAATCGACGGGCGTGAATGGGGTCTAAAAATCCCGTCATCACGCCATGAACGGCTAACGCACTGACCGCATAGGGAACTCTCTTTTCAGCCGCAACAACAATTTTGCTGACAGCAAATTCGTAATCTATAGCGTGGATGTTAATTCCTAAGATGGAGTGTTTGCCTCGATTAATCACTGTACTTTAACCACCTTTCACAGTTTTGGGTGTAAATCTCCCGCAAAATGTGCGGTACGTCGTATTTAATCGACCAATTTGGATACTTGGCTTTAAACTTCGATAAATCGCTGATGTACCAGATGTGGTCGCCACTGCGATTTTCATCGGTGTAAGAGTAGTTCAACTCCTTGCTAGCAATTTGTTCGCAATAAGCGATCGCCTCTAGCATTGAGCAATTGCTTTCTCTACCACCGCCGATGTTGTAAACTTCAGCGATTCCAGGATTGAGATAGAACTCGTAAAATGCCGCAATCAAGTCTGAGGAGTGAATGTTATCGCGGACTTGTTTGCCTTGATAACCGTAGATCGTGTAAGGATCGCCAGTCACGGTACATTTCATCAAGTAAGCGAGAAAGCCGTGTAATTTCGTTCCCGAATGGCTGGGTCCGGTCAAACAGCCACCTCGAAAGCAAACAGTAGGAATGCCAAAGTAATGACCGTATTCTTGGACTAATACGTCGGCTGCAACCTTAGAAGCTCCGAATAGAGAGTGCTTGCTGCGATCGATACTCATATCTTCAGAGATCCCCAAAGCATACTTATGAGCGGGATCGATCTCCCAGCGGCGGTCTAACTCAACTAGGGGTAAAAAGTTGGGTAAGTCTCCGTAGACTTTGTTAGTGGAAGTGAAGATAAATGGGGTGTCTGGGCAATGTTGGCGCGTTGCTTGTAACAAATTCAACGTACCGTTGGCATTGACCGAGAAATCGGAGAACGGATCGCGTGCAGCCCAGTCGTGAGATGGCTGGGCTGCGGTATGAATGACAAGGGCAATGTCTTGTTTGTAGTACTGAAAAATGACATCCAGGCGAGCGCTATCTCGGATATCTACATCGTAGTGAGTGTACTCTCTAATCTGAGATTGTAAACGCCTAAGATTCCATTTTGTGGAAGCTTCCTCTCCAAAAAAAAAGCTACGCATATCGTTATCGATCCCGACGACATGCATACCGAGAGCGCTAAAAAAACGTACTGCTTCCGAACCAATGAGACCAGCAGAGCCAGTAACGATCGCAACACTCATGGCTTATTCTCAAGCTTTTTGTAATTTTTTCTCTGCATTGTTTAGTATGCATTCCAGAGCTGCAATGACTGCCGGTACTTTTGACAATACATGCGAATATCACGATCTATACTTGACCAGCCTAGAGCCGACGCATGTGCTAATGCTCAGGCGATCGCGTGTCAAAAATTTGTCTGACATTCGCTCGAATGCCTGCACCTCTGTCGCGAGAAGCTTCAGACTGAAAATCTGCAATCTCTCGCTGACAATTTTGCAATACTCTGGATTTAAATTTGGTGTTCTACCACACAGGAGCCTGCTAGCTACCGTAGATGGAAACTCCTCAAGATTTCAGCTGCTCTAGGAATTGTTAGAACTGCTTTTTTTCTTCGTCTCTCGGTCTAGATTGCCGTACCTGAGTCCGTAATCGTTAATAGACCAACAGACAATTGGAATCTGCCGCAGCTACGATACGAAAGGCGATTTTAATGTAGCCAGAGTTAATATACTCTAACTAGGTGGAATTACGCAACCCATTTTTCTATCCATCTTGCGATCGCTTCATGAAAACGTTTTTGTAGCTGTTGGTGTGACTTGTGCTATGTAGTTGTTGTTGAGCGCGAGGCGCGATCGCACTCAACCTGCAACCAGTATTTAGCCCTGAATGTAATCTATCCCTAAATGTCATGCCTAACTATCTGTTCGAGGGAACGGACAACGGGTAAGGGGGAACGGCGATGAAATTGGTGCAGGACAGATTTTCGACCAGAACGTCGTTCGGATATTGTCAACCGTAATTTCACGGATAATTTGTGACAAGTTACCCCAACCTCGGTTCAATTTTCCGTAAAATTTCGCAAGCAATAAATTAAAAAAGATTCTTAACTTATCGTAACGTTTTCGACTTGATAAACCTAAACCCCCATAGTTAAGGCATAAAATGGTCGTCGTTAAATTCTTAGTATCGGTTTGCGCTAGCGATCTCTATCCATCGTCGGCTGAAAATTCTAAAATAAATTCAATGTCTATTTCTTCGATTGAATTTTTAACTTATGTGTTTAAAACTTCCTTTTGACTCAAATCAGGTTTGTATCATTTTCTACAACAGAATCTCTAAAAAATATCACAAATAAGCGTCAACAAATTAATCGAAGGTCATAAACTCGGATCGACAAATGCAAGCCAAGCAAATCTAAACAATCTAAACAAATGGAGCTAGAGCCAGGTTTCGATTACAGAGTTTTAAGTGAGAAAAACCGTTCGCTCGTTCAGCAAAGAACTAAAGAGCTGAAGGAGCGCTTGCAGCGTACAGCTCAAGATATATGGGACATTGGGAAGAAATTAGTTGAGGTGAGAGCAGAACTAAAAGGACATGGCTACTTCGATGCTTGGCTGAGAGCTGAATTCGGGTGGAGTCGGCGCACGGCATACAACTTTATTTATGTATACGAAGCATTTCCTTATGCAAAATTTGCACAGATGATCATCGAGCCATCCGCGCTCTATCGCTTAGCTTCGCCTTCGACTCCCGATGCAATCCGCGACAAATTTATTCAACAGGCTAATGCGGGTAGTAAAGTCACGCATAAAGAAGTTTTGAAAGCCGTTACTGAAGAAAAGCTGAAGCAAATTCCCAATTCTCCCATCGAACATTCTCTCAAATCGGCAGCAGCTCAACCAGAAGAAGACCCGTCCCTAAATATAGATAAAGAAGTTAAATCAGTCGTCCCAGAAATACAACAACCTCCCTATAAAGCTGCTGCTTATAAAGCTAATCCAACAATTGTCACCCCACGTTTCCAGCAGTCGCATTGGTACACGCTGGGCATGGATCACCTATTATTTTGCGGCGATACTAACTCACCAGCATTTTTCGATCGCCTACCGGAAGCAGCTTTTGCTTTGGATATTGCGGTAGGTGGTAAGTGGCAGCATGACTGGTTAATGTATAAAGCTCGCTCGGCGTTGATCCTCCATCCCCGGGAAAGAATTGATGGAGAGCGGATTAGGCAGCTACTATTGATGTTTTCGGAACGGGAAGATGCAATAATATTACCCTGCGCGCCCAGTGGAGAGGCGATTGCTACGATCGGTAGGCTCAAGCGGAAATTATTTGCAGGCTATCGAAATCGACAACAGTGCCAACAGGCGATCGCTGATTCGGGATTAAAAGCGCAAAAGGTTGAATTACCCTAGTTGTATTTGTTACCCTGAAAGCCGATCTCATTTATGCTTATAGTGATATACTGCCAAGAAAGTATCGTTCTCGTTCACAATTAAGTCCCTCATTCGAGTGGCGATCGCGGCACAGTTCAACTAGCCACCCGCCCTATTCCCAGTAGCACTTGCGCCAGAAATATCTCCGGTCGCGAAACGTTCGCTCTCAATCAGCAGCAACTTACCATTAGCTTATGGAATCTAGAGTGGAATCTAGAGAAGCCGTAGACATCAACTTGCAAAACTTGCAGTTAGCCATCAAACGACGATGGTTGGCAGCAGCAGGGGTATTTGGCTTTGTCTTAGGACTCTCAACAATCGTAACCCTTTTGCAAGCGCCGCTATACCAAGCAGAAGGCAAGCTCTTGCTCAAAAAGCCCAGCGAGACTTCTAGTCTCAACCCTGAAAAGTACGAGCCGCGCTTGGAACCGCTCAGCGCTGAGAGCAATCCGGTGAGTACCGAGTCGGAAATCGTCAGTTCGATCCCGCTGGCACAGAAAACGATCGCTGCTCTCACCCTTAAAGATGAGGAAGGTAAGCCGCTCAAACCGACAGCACTGATTAGCCAGTTGACACTGAAAAATATTCCCGCTACTGACGTGCTGCAAGTCGCATACGAAAGTAAAGATCCTCAAGAAGCAGCAGCAGTCGTCAATAAATTGATGAGCGCCTATGTAGATTACAACATTCAGAGTAACCGTGCCGAAGCCTCAGCTGCAGAAGATTTTATCGTCAAGCAACTGCCGCAGACAGAAAGCACGGTGCGGGCAGCTGAAGCTAGTTTGCGCCGTTTTAAGGAACGACACCAAATCGTTAGCTTAGAACATGAAGCTATCTCAGCTGTAGAAGTGCTGAAGGAACTACAAGACCAAATCACACTTGCAGAAGCAGCACTCGTACAAACTCAAGGTCGAGCGACAAAACTGCAAAAAGAAATTGCCCTCACTTCCCAAGATGTCGTACCGATTAATTCTCTCAAAGAGTCCCCCGGAATACAAAAGACCCTGGCAGAATTACAACGGGTAGAAGGCGATTTGGTTGTCCTCCAAACTCGTTTTGAAGACACATACCCCGAAGTCCAAAAATTACAACAAAAACGGAATGCCCTCAAACAGTTGTTAGAAGGACGCATAGGACAAATGTTGGGCAACTCGAAGCAGGTATCGAATCGCAATTTAGAAGCAGGCGAGTTGCAACAAAAATTGGCTGAAGACTTGGTAAGAGCGGAAGTCGAACGCCTCAGTTTGTCTAATAGATTAAAATTTTTAGCTCAAGCTAGAACGAACTACAGGCAAAGAGCGACAGTTTTACCGCAATTAGAGCAGCAACAACGGGAGTTAGAGCGACAAGTCAGAGCCGCCCAAGCTACCTACGAATTAATGCTGAAAAAACTGCAAGAACTACGGGTAGAGCAAAACAGAAATATTGGTAACGCCAGCATTATTGAAACAGCATTAGTGCCAGAAACTCCCTTATTGGGTAAAAGAGTGATGACTCTCGGTTTGGGAGGAATCGCCGCAATACTACTGGCGATCGCCACGATTACTTTACTCGAACTAAGCGACGCATCAATCAAAACACTTAGAGAAGTTAAGCAGTTGTTTGGTTATACCTTAATCGGTAGCATTCCTCAACTTGGTAAATTCATCAAATTGAAACCCGGACGACAGGAAGATTGTCCAATTCCCGAACTAGCAGTGAGAAACAGTCCTCGCTCGTTGACAGCGGAAGCTTATCGCATGTTACAAGCTAACTTGCGGTTTTTGAATTTAGATCGTCCGCTCAAAGCTGTCGTCGTGACGAGTTCAGTACCCAAAGAAGGCAAATCGACCGTTTGTGCTAATTTAGCCGTCGCGATCGCCCAGCTAGGACGCAGAGTATTATTAATTGATGCCGACCTCCGCTCTCCGATCCAACACCATATTTGGCAGCAAACGAATGTAGAGGGTTTGAGCCACGTCCTCGTTGGCGGAACCGATTTTCAGGCAGCAGTAGAACAAGTTATGCCCAACTTACACGTTCTTACGGCTGGAGTCGTGCCACCTAACCCAATGGCTCTAATCGACTCACAGCGAATGGCTGCATTGGTCAGTTCATTAAGCGATCGTTACGATTTTGTCATCATCGACGCTCCGCCTTTGGTAGTAGCGGCAGATGCTCTGACTCTAGGAAAAATTACCGATGGAATTTTGTTGGTCGCTAGGCTAGGGGTGGTCGATTATAGTAATGCAGCTGCGGCAAGAGAGGCTCTCAAATGTTCCTGTCAGACAGTGCTGGGAGTTGTTGCCAATAGCGTTCCGTCCGAAAATCGACCTTACAGTTCCTTCCATTATCAAAGTCAAGACAATCTCGATACCACAGTAGTCTCTAGTAGGTGAAATGGTCATAGGTAATGGGTAATGGATCGGTTGTCAATGTAGAGACGTTACATGTAACGTCTCTACAAAGGATAGTTAGCGCTCTGTAACCTTCGATTTCCGACTTCCACCCTTCATCAACATGAAAACGCGCGAGATCGTATTAGAAGCAGGCAAAACTGAAAGTCAGTATTGGCGAGATGTTTGGGACTATCGCGAATTATTATATTTCCTCGCTTGGCGAGATATTTTGGTTCGGTACAAACAAACCGCGATCGGTATTCTCTGGGCGCTGATTCGACCGTTTCTCACTACGATCGTGCTGACAGTAGTTTTTAGCGTTTTGGCTAAATTGCCCTCAGAAGGAAACGTACCTTACCCGATTATGGTGTTCGCCGCAATGCTACCCTGGCAATTTTTTGCGAATGCCCTGACCGAGTGTAGCAATAGCTTAATTACTAACTCTCAAATTATTTCTAAGATTTATTTTCCTCGCTTAATCGTTCCCGTAAGTGCAGTTGTGGTCTGCTTTGTAGATTTTTTAATTTCTGGTATGATATTACTAGCTTTAATGGCATGGTACAATTTCGTACCTGATTGGCGAATTCTCACACTACCTTTATTTACTGCGATCGCCTTTGCTACGGCAATAGGTGCTGGTCTGTGGTTAGCAGCCTTAACAGTCGAATATCGAGATTTTCGCCATGTCGTGCCGTTTCTCGTTCAAGTCGGTCAATACATCTCGCCCGTAGGTTTTAGTAGCAGCATCGTTCCCGAACAGTGGCGATTGCTATATTCTCTAAATCCGATGGTAGGGGTTATTGATGGGTTCCGTTGGGCAATTTTAGGGGGAGAAGCTCAACTTTACCTACCAGGATTAATTCTGAGCGTAGGGTTAGTTTTACTCTTACTGACTAGCAGTATTTGGTATTTTCGACGCACGGAGCGCACCTTCGCAGACGTGATTTAAATTGTAGGAATAGATCGTGTCACAAACCGTTATTCGTGTCGAGCAGTTGGGAAAAAAATATCTGCTAGCGCAGCAAGCAGGTGGATATACTAATTTGCGAGAAAAAATTACTCAAAAAACTAAGTTTTTGACCCAGAAAATATTAACTCCCAAACGCACGCACAAATTTAAACCAACTCGCGAAGAATTTTGGGCGCTCAAGGATGTTTCATTTGAAGTTAAGCAGGGCGAGTGCGTTGGTATTATCGGCGGAAACGGAGCCGGAAAATCAACATTACTAAAAATTTTAAGCCGCATTACCGAACCAACTAAAGGTAAAATCCGAATTAAAGGTCGAGTTGCCAGCCTTTTAGAAGTAGGAACGGGCTTCCATCCAGAACTCACAGGAAGAGAAAATATTTATCTCAACGGCGCAATTCTGGGAATGAGTAAAGTTGAAATTAAAAGTAAATTTGATGAAATTGTTGCTTTTGCGGAGGTCGAAAAATTTTTAGATACGCCCGTAAAGCGCTATTCTTCCGGCATGTACGTCAGACTAGCGTTTGCCGTTGCCGCTCACCTAGAACCAGAGATTTTAATTATCGATGAAGTCTTAGCAGTAGGAGATATAGCATTTCAAAAGAAGTGTTTGGGTAAAATGGAAAATGTTGCGACTCAAGAAGGTCGAACGGTTTTATTTGTCAGTCATAATATGCAAATGGTTCAAGCTTTGTGTGCTAAAGCTTGCTTACTCAAAGCCGGAAGTATGGCGGCTCAAGGAGATTCAGGTGAGGTCATCGAGCAATATCTATTATCTTTGCGATTGCTAACACAACTCAATTCAACTATATTGGAACAGCGACAGGATCGCTCTGGAGATGGCAGCGCAAAATTAACTTTTATTAATATTGAAGATGGCGATGGGAGTAAAATCATTTGTTCGATTAGCCGCCTAAAACTCACCATCGGCTACCGTAGTGAAAAACCAATTTATTCACCGCGATTCTTAGTCACTATTTATGACTGCAACAACGAATATGCCATCTTTTCACTAGATAGTAATGTCGTAGGAGGAGTTCCCGAGCTTCTTCCTGCTGAAGGTACGGTGACTTGCATTACAGAACCAATGTATCTGACACCTGGGCGATGTCGCATTGAACTGGAGTTACTCAGAGGTGAAATTCTGCTTGACTGTATTGAATATGCCACATGTTTTGATGTAGAAGCTTACGATATTTATGGCTCGGGTAAGTCACCTCCTCGCAGTTGGGCGACTTGCCTGCTGCAATACCAATGGTCTACTAATGTAGGCTAATTTCAGTTGAGAAACAATATGGTTTCACTCCAAAAAGTAGATCGTTCGATGTATGAAGAGGTTTTTCCTTTACTTTTAGATTTAAATGCTCAAGTTAATTGGAGAAACGTTTTTGATTATAATTGGCAGGCGGAAGATTATTGCGGTTATGGATTGTTTGATGGCAAAGAAGTTGTTGGTTTTTTAGGATTAATTTTTAGTCGTAGAGCGATCGCCGATCGCGTTGAGAATTTTTGTAACATTCATAGTTGGATAGTCAAACCGCAATATAGGGATCGCAGTCTATCTTTACTTCTACCCGTTTTGAGGTTAAAAGATTGTACGCTGACAGATCTCAGTCCAGCCCCTAGAGCGATCGAAATCCTGCAAAAGCTGGGTTTTAAAAGATTAGATTCAAAGCTACGTGTATTACTACCAGTTGGCGGGAGAAATAGGAGTGCGATCGAGATAGTTCACCTATCTCAAGAAAAACCTCAAATAGCAGAGCAGTTCTCAAAACAAGATTTAAAATTATTTCAAGACCATAGCAGTTATTCTAACTGCTATCATTTATTAATTGACAATGGCAAAAATTATTGCTACGTCATATATACTATAGTGAAACAAGCATTTCTTTCACACTGCTACATTCAATACATCAGCAATATTCAAATATTTTCGCAGTACAGCGGCGCAATCCGTTCTGAAATAATCAGGCACAGTCGTATTCCTTTAGTTGTGGTAGATTCGCGGCTCATCGCGCCGTTCAAATTACCATTCAGTTACGATTTACCGTTTAGTTTTCCCAAACTTTACAGGTCTTCTAGCTTAAAACTAGCTCAAATTGATAATTTATACTCAGAACTTATTTTATTAAATTTTAGTTTAATTCCGAGTAACTTAAAAGAATTGCGTGGTTTATGGCATGAAACCAAATATTGGTACGAAATAAAGAATACATTTAAAAAAAATACTTATGGAAGAAGTGAGTAAAAATGATTGTCAAAAAAAATCAAAATATAAGACAGCAGATTCGCCAATTTATCTTGAAGAAATTCCCACAGGCAAACGAGCGATCGCTCGGCGAGAATGAAACTTGCTTAGGCAGCGATATTGTTGACTCTTTAGGTA
>NZ_PYCI01000054.1:0-40449 GCF_003015105.1 Chroococcidiopsis sp. CCALA 051
GTGTTCGATAATCAAAAATGTCATACCTTCGCGGTTCCAAGTTAAAATGCGATCGCAAATTTGTTCGATCAACTTGGGATTTACCCCCGCCGCAGGTTCGTCTAACAAAATTAACTTGGGTTGCGTCATTAACGCCCTTGCCATTTCCAATAACTTGCGCTGTCCGCCCGATAGCGCCCCCGCATACTCGTGCGCCATATGCGCTAACCCCACCGACTCTAGTAGCGTCATCGCTTGTTCTCGCAGGATTTGCTGTTCTTTGGCGATCGCCCAAGGTTGAAATTGCAACCGCCAAAAGTTCTCTCCGTCTTGCTTTTGCGCCCCCAGCATCATATTTTCTAGTACTGTTAGCCGCGAAAGCGTCCGCGCGACTTGAAACGTGCGTACCATACCCTGTAG
This sequence comes from Chroococcidiopsis sp. CCALA 051, assembly GCF_003015105.1. Classification (NCBI taxonomy): domain Bacteria; kingdom Bacillati; phylum Cyanobacteriota; class Cyanophyceae; order Chroococcidiopsidales; family Chroococcidiopsidaceae; genus Chroococcidiopsis; species Chroococcidiopsis sp. CCALA 051. Next base: position 400 of record NZ_PYCI01000054.1, read on the forward strand.
GGCAATTTGATAGGTTCTCAATTGCTGGACTGGCGCACCGTCAAAAATTACCCAGCCGCGATCGGGGCGAATAAAATTTGACAGTAAGTTAAATAGAGTTGTCTTACCCGCACCGTTGGGACCAATTAATCCTGTAATACTTCCTTTCGCTACTTCTAAATCGGCATTATCTACAGCCTTAATCCCGCCAAAACTTTTGGTAAGACCGCTAGCTGATAATAGTGGCATTGGTTGGGATTGTAGATCTTTGGATTCCATTGATAATGATTGGTAATGGGTAATGGGTAATGGGTTGTTGGTTGGTCTTAGACAAATGACAAATGACAAATGACTACTTTCCAAGTGTCAATTCTTCTTTCTTACCTAATATTCCTTGTGGTCGCCAAATCATCAGTATCATCAGTAGTAAGCCGATAACCATAATCCGAAACGCACTCAAGCGCACGTCATCGAGGGGTACGATTTTGGGCAAGATAAAACGGGTGGCGCTGTCGTAAGCAAAGAAAACAACTGCGCCGAGGATCGTACCGAAATTGTTACCCGCACCACCTAAGATCACCATAATCCAAGCATCGAAAGTTGTCTGCGGCTGGAAATCGTTCGGATAAATTGAAGTTTGCTGCCATGCATACAAAGCACCAGAAATCCCAGCGATCGCCCCGCCTAACATTAAAGCTTGCAATTTATACCAAAAGACGTTTTTTCCTAAAGCGCGGGCAACTTCCTCATCTTCGCGAATTGCTTTTAATACCCTTCCCCAGGGCGATCGCGCTAGCACTTCTAACCGCCATACGACAAAAGCTAGCACCAACACCGAGATCAGCATCAATCCCGATTTTTCGTAGTTGGTGAAGTTGTATAGTCCAATAGCTCCCGCCGCATAGGGGACAAAAATCAGCAGCGTTGCCACTATGCCGACAATTGCCCGAAAGACTAGTGGTAAATAACGAGTCACAAACGACTTTTGACTTTTAACTTTTGACTTTTGACTTCCGATCGCCCATTTCCAAAGTTTCCAGTAACACGCAACCACAACTAATGTGAGTAGCCCTACCATTATCCATTTCATCACCGTGTCGGGGTTAAAATCTGTTAAGGGTAGAGGATATCCCTGCAATCCAAAAGCCCCAGGTGTGGGAGTATTAGGAGTTGGTAAATCTTGATTGTTGACCACCAAGCGAATGAGTTCCGATACCCCAATCGTGACAATTGCTAAGTAGTCTTCCCGCAACCTTAGTGTTGATAAACCAATTAACCACCCTAGTAGAGCCGCTACCAAAGCTCCAGCTAGCGTTGCTACGATTAGGGGTACGCCATACATGCTTAACAATACAGTCGTGTATGCTCCCAAAGTCATGAAAGCAACCAGACCAAAGTTAATTAACCCCGTTAAACCCCACTGCAAGTTTAATCCCAAGCTGAACAGGGCAAAAATTGCTGTAGAAACTGTCAGAAACAAGATATAGGCAACCCAACCGATAATTGTTGGATCGTTCATCAGGGCGTTTAAATCTAACATAAGCGTTGCTAAACCCGTCGCCACACTAGGGAATGTATGCTTTTGTGCTAAAAGATTTTAACCCAACAAGGATAGAAGTCAGTAGCGATCGCATCTTTATCTCACCGAGACTGTTTTCTGTAACAGCTACGAGAAATCAAACTAAAGGGATACACGGCAAGCCCGTCCTCTAGTCAACACTAAAAACTATATAAGACTGCAAAACGCAAGCAACAGCTTCCTTTAAACTAAGACTTGTTATCAGCGCAAACAGTAAGTAGAGAATTGTTATGGATGCTGCGGCACTTTGGCAACGCTATCAAGACTGGCTCTATTATCACGCCGGACTCGGATTTTACGTAGATATCAGTCGGATGCGCTTTGACGATGCATTTGTAGAGGGGTTGCAGCCCAAGTTAGAGAAAGCATTTGCAGATATGGCGGCTTTAGAAGCAGGGGCGATCGCCAATCCTGACGAAAATCGGATGGTAGGACATTACTGGCTGCGCGATCCCGATCTGGCTCCAACTCCAGAAATTAAACAAGAGATTGTTGAATCTGTAGACCAAATTGAAACCTTTGCCAAAAAAATTCATAGCGGGGCAGTTCATCCACCCCAAGCACCCCGCTACACTGATATTATTTCCATCGGCATTGGCGGCTCGGCACTCGGTCCCGAATTTGTTGCTGAAGCTTTAGCCCCCGATTTTCCTCCCCTGGCGATTCACTTCATTGATAACACCGATCCGGCGGGGATCGATCGCGTGTTAACGCGGGTGAGAAATCGTCTCACCAGCACTTTAGTTATCGTCATTTCCAAATCTGGAGGCACGCCAGAACCGCGTAACGGCACGATTGAACTCAAAGCAGCCTATGCAGGTCACAATTTAGACTTTACCAAACACGCGATCGCCATCACGACTCCCGATAGCAAACTCGATCGGCAAGCAAAATCAGAAGGCTGGCTAGCCACTTTCCCCATGTTTGACTGGGTGGGGGGACGCACTTCAGAACTATCCGCCGTCGGCTTGCTACCAGCCGCTTTGCAGGGTATCGACATCCGCGCGATGCTGGCTGGCGCAAAAGAAATGGATGCAGCAACCCGCGTTGCCGATCTCAAAACCAATCCCGCCGCCTTGCTTGCCCTCGGTTGGTATTACTCTGGGAACGGACGCGGTGAAAAAGATATGGTGGTGCTGCCCTATAAAGACAGCCTCTTACTATTTTCCCGTTACTTGCAGCAATTGGTGATGGAATCTCTGGGTAAAGAAAAAGACCTCGACGGTAACATCGTCCACCAAGGAATCGCCGTCTATGGTAACAAAGGTTCGACCGACCAACATGCCTACGTCCAGCAATTGCGCGAAGGCGTACCCAACTTCTTTGCTACCTTTATCGAAGTCTTGGAAGACCGTTCGGGTTCCTCACCAGACATCGATCCAGGCGCAACTGCTGGAGATTATCTCTCTGGCTTCCTCCAAGGAACTCGCCAAGCCTTGTATGAAAAACAGCGCGATTCCATTACCATTACCATTCCCCAAGTTAACCCCCACACAGTAGGCGCATTAATTGCCCTTTACGAACGAGCTGTAGGTTTATATGGTTCGCTAGTCAATATTAACGCCTACCACCAACCAGGCGTGGAAGCAGGGAAAAAAGCAGCCGCCGTGGTGTTAGATTTGCAAAAACAAGTCTTGCAAGTCCTGCAAGAGGCTAAAACTCCTTTATCTCTGGCACAAATTGCCGAGAAAGCCGCAGCCACAGACCAAATTGAGGCAATTTATAAAATTCTGCGCCATCTGCAAGCAAATCGGAGAGGGGTGGCAATGCAAGGCGATCCCGCCCACCCTGAGAGTTTGACGTTTTCTTTAAGTTAATCGGGATTCGTAGGGGCGGGTTTAGCAACTAGATTGACAACCTCAACCGTAAATCTCGGTTCAAAACCCGCCCGTACAGGATTCGGGAGAATTGTAGAGACGTTACACGTAACGTCTCTACAGTTTCAATACCACATTTGGTTACATTCTGTTGCTAGCGCAACACTTTTTTACAGAAAACTGGGTTAGATTAGGAGCGAACCACTTAGTCTAAACGGGTTTGGTATGGCTGCTCATCGGGGTATTGAGATCTATCCGCTAGCTTCAATTCAAGGGGGAATGGCTCAGTTTTATACTCCCCAGTCCAGCCACGAGACAATGTTGGTACAGATTCCGCCGCACACGATTGACGATCTCTTCGTTCACAAATCTCAGACAGACCAGATTTTAGTTGTTAGAGGGCGTTTAGCCCTCGTGACTTTAGAAAATAAGCAGTATCGCTACACTCCATTGAGCGATCGCCTGCCTCAAGTTGTTAAAATTCCCCCAGGCGTGCTGCACGGTGCAATAAATCTAGATTCCGAACCATGCACGATCGTTAACGCCGTTCTGCGTCATCGTCCGACGCAACCGCGAGATTATATTCCTCGTCCCCGTCCTTTTCCCTACAATCTCGCGATCGCGGGAGCTAAACTAGCAGAGATGGAGGCTGTAATTATTCAGCAAGCCTTGGGTAGTGTGGGAGTATGACTGATTGGTAGATCCGGCATTTCTTTTATTCGTGCAGCACGGCTGGGCAGATGATAACCGTGCCATGATGCTACTGGCGCGTCGGTTGGTCACAGATACAATTCCAGTGTTTGCGCCGAGTCTGGGTTACGTTCAAACTTGGGTGAGAATTGAGCCTTTGATTCAGGCAGTGGAAAAGCTGGCTAGCGAACAGATTGCCAAATATCCAGACGTACCGCTGAAGATTATCGGTCATTCGATGGGTGGTTTGATCTGGTTAGAGGTATTGCATAAGCATCCTGAATGGTGGGCTAGAATTCACTCGCTAGTTTTGATTGCATCGCCAGTCGGTGGTGCAGATGTGGCACGGGCGATCGATCCTTTAAATTGGGGAATTGGGATTGCTGGCGATCTGGGAAAAAATCGTAAGCCAATTGCAGCCGCGATCGCCTCTATAATTCCCACATTAGTTATTGCTGGCGATATTGATGGCGGTAGCGATGGCACGGTTCCAGTAGAATCGACAAAGTTTCAAAATGCTCGGTTTATCTGCTTGCCAGGGCTAGCTCATGCCGTCTTGCGAAATTATCCTACGGTTGCCACCATCATTCAAGACTTTTGGATGGATGCTAATGTTGGTGAGGCGATCGTCTATGACGATATCGTACAACGGTTGCAAGCAGTACCAGGCATGACAGACGGTCATCGCCGCGATTTTAGTAAAGCCCAAATTGCGATCGCACTGCCAAATGGTGCTACTATTCGCACTTGCAAGAACTTATTTGGGATTGATTGTGTCTTTGTTGCCTCTCCTACCGGAGAATGTTTGTATGCAGGCTTTGTTGGTTGGTTGCACGCACCAGATTTACAAAAAGCTCTAGAAGATATTCAGCAAGCATATTAATTGATTAAATGCTGCAATACTCAGTTCACCCAGCTCCTAGATTCATTCGCACTCATTTAAATCGGCTTTTACCGAGTTGGTCGTTGCCAGTTTTATCTGTGGTTGTAGTTTTACAACTGTGTCAATTTGCTTTCTTGGAACGGACAGTTGAGACAGAAATCTATAAGAACGAATTTCGGCAACAATTTCTAGAATTTGGCAGCCAAATCATTGCCCAACTGGGAACAATGGGATACTTAGCAGATATGTTCGACCCGCGCACTGGTTTCCCTATGACTTCTCCTCCCGGTCAAGTGCGGTTGAGCGATGTGAAAGTTGTTGGCGCTACCCTGGGCTATACAATCGATCGTAGCGGTCAGTGTGCCGCGATCGTCCATCCAAAGTGGGGAAAAGCGGTTTATCCTTCTACGCTTGTCTCATCTGCCCAACCAGATGTAGTTGCAGAAATAGTGGCTAACATAGCAGCTAATAGTACGCACTACAATATTCAACCCGTAGCAGGATCGAGCGATCCAACCGTAGAGGGGCAATCTTTTCCAAATATAAAGTCAGTATAAGAGAGCCAATATAAGAGCGTGCATCTGCGATCGCAGCTTGAGAAAAAATTTATGAAAGCATCCACACAAGGTTCTGGTAAAGAAATTGTACTGCCTTTGGCAACACTATTTGCTATCTTGGCGACTCTCAGCGTTAACGTCTTGTCAAATTTCTTTCCAGTTCGAGGATTAAATATTGGTGAAATTGCCAATACCATCCTTCAAGGCGTGCAAATTACGCCAGCAAATTATGCCTTTGCTATTTGGGGATTAATTTATCTCGGATTAATTGCCTATGGCGTTTATCAGTTTCTTCCAGCACAGCGCCAAAATTCAACTCTGCATCGAGTTGATGTCTTACTAATTATTGCTTGTCTAGCTCAAATTGCTTGGGTATATCTCTTCACGCTACAGCTATTTTGGCTTTCAGTAATAGCAATGCTAGCAATTCTAATTTCCTTAATTGGAGCTTACTTGCAATTAGAAATTGGCAAACGAGTATCGCGAGAATTCAAATGGCTGGTACATGTACCATTTAGTATTTATTTAGGTTGGATCTCTGTAGCAACGATTGTTAATATTGCCTCTGCTCTGTATATTTCTAATTGGGATGGTTGGGGCATAAGCTCTCTAGGATGGACTGTCATTATGCTACTTATTGGTGCAGCGATCGCCTCTGTAGTTGCCCTTCAACGGGCAGATATCGCCTTTACGCTGGTATTTGTTTGGGCGTATGTGGCGATCGCAGTTCGTCATTTATCTCTCAATAATCCTGTCATTTCAATAACCGCAGTAGTAGCAGCGATCGTACTTGCAGTTTTGCTAGTGTACGGCACAATACAGCGGAAGAATTTAAAAGTGAGTCGTAATGAATAATTGGTCATTAGTTGATGACGGCAGGTATTTTCACCCTCCACGCACCACACACCACTCATCACTGATAACTATCAAAACGGAGTCTCTACTTGTAGAGAAATACTTTTCCCTAAGTGGGGATGCTCGAAACAAAGTTCTCTCGCGTGTAAGCATAAACGCTCTACTTGGGCGCGACAACCGTACAATCGATCGCCCAAAATGGGTATTCCTAAACCTCTAGGATCGGCAGCATGAACCCTAAGCTGATGCGTTCGTCCTGTTAACGGAAAAAACTGAATTCGCGTGGAATTCTCCAATTTTGTGATGACTTGGAATTCCGTTAAGCTAGGTTTTCCCCGTGCATCAATTTTCTGATAAGGGCGATCGCTGGGATCTCCCCAAAGCGGAAGTTGAATCGTACCGCTTGCTTGCATCACGCATCCGGCAAGTACCGCTTCATAAACTTTACGCACTCGCCGCTGTTGAAATTGCTGGCTCAGATGACGATAAGAGGCGCGATCGCGAGTCAGTAGCAAAATACCTGACGTTTCTAGATCGAGGCGATGTGGAGCTGCGATCGCCATGCCATCGGGCAGTAAGTGACGTAAACGAGACACGACGCTATCATAGCGATCGCTACAACGACCGGGAACGGAGAGCAGTCCTGGCGGTTTATTCACAGCAATCAGCCACTCGTCTTCATAAAGAATAGATTTCTTAGTTTGGATGCACAGATTTTGGAGATCCCCCTTAATCCCCCTTTTTAAGGGGGAAACAAAATCGTTCTTAGCACCCTTTATTAAGGGGGGTTGGGGGGATCTCTGCTGTAAACCTGACAATAAAAACCCCATCAACGGCTGACAGCGTTCCGTACAGGCTCCATAGAACTCTCCCTGAACTTTTTCGCCATTAGTCGAAGGCGATCCCCACCAAAACTCCGCCATTGCCAGTGGCTTGAGATTGTGAGTTGCTGCGTAATGCAATAATTTTGGCGCACAACACGTACCAGTCCCGGTTGGCAGCGAACCCGCCAACTGCTGTAGTGGCAGAGATTCCCCAGCAAAATTACTCAATTTGTAGCTAGCGTGCATCAGTGCTTGCAGCTGCCTCGATAAACTTTTCCGCTGTTGTTTCAACTCGTACATTCTCTTATCTGCTTGCGCGATCGCCTCTTGAAGCGGTTGTAACAAAGCATCTCGTTGGCGCTTAAACAGCTTGCGATCGATCCCATCCTGACGACTTTGTTCGTCTAGTTGTGCTAGCGCCTCTACTAAAGCAACGCCTGCGAGGGTATCTTGAAATACCTGGCGCTGAAATTGTCGCTGTTGCTTGCGATCGCGATGTAGGATTGTCAGTTGCTGCCAGCGCGTTTCAAAATCCTGCACTAACGTTGCATACTTTTGTTGCTCTGGGATTTGTTGCAAGGCAATTAGCTCTTGTTTCATTGCTGCTAACATATCCAGGGTACGGGCTTCTTCTAAAGCCAGCTCTTTGCCCTCGATCGCTCCCACCCAACCTGCAACCGTGCTACAACCATGCAACAGCCCAGAAAATGCTTTCAGCACTCGCCGTTCCCCAGCAGCAGTCTCGACGAGCAACACGCCATACATTTTCCCCTCATGGGAATACCGCGCCTCAGTAGCAAGCTGTTGCATCAAACCAATTGCGATCGCTTCTACAAAAGGGGTGCGGGGTAGTGTCAATAATTTACCCGTCTGAGGACAATAACCTTCATACCAATAACTAACAGGTGAATCATCAGCAACGCAACCTGAGCTAATAAAATCTGTTAGTAAATAAAGGGTCATAATTTTGGTAGTTGGTGGTTGGTAGTTGGTGGTTGCCTGATAACTGATATCGCGATTCTCATTATGATGCGATACATTCGTAGGGGCGCACAGCTGTGCGCCCCTACAGATCTTGTATTTCATCCAATTGAAAAAGGCTCTAACTGATAACTGATATGAAATTTCCGTCTCGACTCCCAAGACAAGCGATCGCCGCCAAAATTTTTCATTGGGTAAATATTGTTAGTTTATTCATTATGCTGACCAGCGGACTGCAAATCTACAATGCTAACCCCGTATTTGGTGGACGTGCAGGTTGGCATATCCCGCCAATTTTCACCCTTGGAGGATGGCTGGCTGGTGGTAGACACTGGCACTTTGCTGCAATGTGGCTGTTTTCGCTCAACTTGGTGTTTTATGGGGTTTATATCCTCGTTACCCGCCGTTGGAAACATCGATTTGTCAGCGATAAAGACATCAAAGCATTGAAATTGAGTCAAAACCAAAAGCGTCGCGCTTATGCATGGCATCGAATCGCTTACACGGCGATCGTTCCCATTTTATTACTTGCCATATTTAGCGGCTTGGGTATGTACAAACCCGCTCAATTCCCCTGGATTGTCGATTGTTTTGGCGATTGGCAAGCATTGCGAATCGTTCACTTTGCTACAGTACCAATAGTAGTTATCTTTGCCACAATTCACGCATTGCTGGGACGAAAAGTCGGTGGCGATCGCCTTTTAGAATCGATGTTTTGGTAAGCTTATCTATAATAATATGAATCAGATTCAAATTCCCCGCCAGAAGCTACTACGCCGTCACTTTCTGAAGATTTCTGGGCTTTCCAGCGTTAGTTTATTATTAGGTGGATGTGGCACGCCTTTATTTGAAGATATAGTTGGTAAAGTTTCCGAACCATTGAATCAAAAGGTTGAAACTTTAATCTTTAATCCTGAAAAACTTGCACCGGAATTTCCAGTCAGCGCGATCGAACCAGAAGCATTAATTGTTAACTCATTTAACTTTACTCCCAAAATCGATCCAACCAAATTTCGTCTGGTTGTCGATGGTGCGGTCGATAAATTCCTCAGTCTCAGCATGACAGACATTCAGCAAATGCCCCTTGCCTCAATGGTAATTCGTCACGTCTGCGTGGAAGGATGGGCGGCGATCGTGCAATGGGGTGGAGTCCGATTGCGAGATATTATTAATCTTGCCCAACCCAAACCCGAGGCAAAATACGTTTATTTTAAATCTGCCGATGGCTACTATGAAAGTTGGGATTTAGCTTCGTGTCTGCACCCACAAACGCTGATGGCGTATCAAAAAAACGGACAACCTTTACCAATAGATAACGGTGCGCCTTTACGTCTCGCCTCGCCAATCAAACTAGGTTACAAGCAAAGCAAATGGGTAACTAACATCATCCTCAGCGATCGCCTCCTACCCGTCAAAGGCTACTGGGAAGACCAAGGCTATGAATGGTATGCAGGATTGTAAAAAGTCAAAAGTCAAAAGTTAAAAGTTAAAATTTACAACTACCAATTACCAATTACTGAGATTTTGCAGCAATCTCAACTTGTGTCCAGACCCGCCCAGAAATTAATTTCTGGGCTAATAGCACAAGTCTACTGAAGTAGACTAAAAACTAGTTACAGTCGGATTTATCTGACTTAAGCTATGAGACTGGGATTTGAATCCCAGGCGGACGTTGCAACAACTGCAAGATCTTAGATTACCAATGACCAATTACCAAATCCAAGAGTAAAATCTATGGGATGCAATTCAGCACCTTAATGATGAACATTCCTAACTGTACCTGGCAGCGCCCTATCGGTCTGGGCTGGGATAAGCCCTATACTGTTCGTACCGCAAGTAATTTAGATGATGGTCCCTGGCACGGTATGCCTTTAGGGGGCTTTGGTGCGGGTTGTATCGGTCGGTCTTCTAGGGGTGATTTTAACGTGTGGCAGGTGGACGGCGGCGAGCATATTTTTCAGCCGATGCCTGCTTGTCAGTTTAGCGTGTTTGAAAGCGTGTCTGAACGGAGTGCATCTCGTCAGGCTTACGCTTTGTGTACGGAAGCACCTGAAGATGGATTGCAGAATTGGCAGTGGTATCCGTGTAGGGGCGCACAGCTGTGCGCCCACGCGGGAACGTATCATGCGTTGTATCCTCGTAGCTGGTTTGTGTATGAGGGTGTGTTTCAATCTCAGTTAACCTGCGAACAGTTTTCGCCAATTTGGGCAAATAACTATCAAGAAAGCAGCTATCCAGTGGGTGTATTTGTCTGGACTGCCCATAATCCTACTAATGCCCCTATGACTCTGAGTATTATGCTGTCCTGGCAGAATATGACGGGGTGGTTTACCAATGCCAGTAAATCTTCAGAAGTAAAAATTAGAGATGATGGTAGCCCAGTGTATGAATATAAATCGCGCTGGGGAGAAAGTCAGGGAAATTTTAATCGGTTGGTGGAATCCGAGTATGTGGGATGCGTATTAGGGCGAGATAGCGGTGAGGATGTAGAGGAAGGAGACGGGCAGTGGTGTATTGCTACGGCAAAACAGCCAGGTGTAGAAGTCTTTCATCATACCCGTTGGAATCCTGTCGGTACGGGGGAAGATATCTGGAAAAGCTTTGCTGAATCTGGCACTTTACCTAACCTACAAGATGAGACACCAGCTATAGAGGGAGAACAAATTGCAGGTGCGATCGCCATTCGTTTTACACTTCAACCAGGAGAAACTCGCACGATTCCCTTTGTCTTAACTTGGGATTTTCCCGTTACGGAATTTGCTGCTGGGGTCAAATATTATCGTCGCCATACAGATTTTTTCGATCGCACGGGTAAAAATGCTTGGGCGATCGCGCGTACAGCCTTACAAGCATACCAGTCTTGGCAATCTCAAATTCAAGCTTGGCAGCAACCAATTTTAGATAAAACCGATCTGCCCGATTGGTTCAAAATGGCATTGTTTAACGAACTTTACGATCTTACCAGTGGTGGGACGCTGTGGAGTGCGGCGACAGAGCGCGATCCGATCGGTCAGTTTGCCATTTTAGAATGTATTGATTATCGCTGGTACGAAAGCCTTGACGTGCGGCTTTACGGTTCGTTTGCGTTATTAGTATTATTTCCAGAGTTAGAAAAGGCTGTGATGCGTGCTTTTGCACGGGCTATTCCTGCTAGTGACAATCATCGTCGCCTCATTGGATATTACCTTACCATCGGGGCAGAAATGCCCCTCGCGCCGCGTAAAGTTGCTGGTGCAACACCTCACGATTTAGGCGCACCCAACGAACACGTTTGGGAAAAGACAAATTACACGGCATATCAAGATTGCAATTTGTGGAAGGATTTACCCAGCGATTTTGTCTTGCAGGTATATCGAGACTATTTACTGACAGGTGCAACTGATGTAGAGTTTTTAGCATCATGTTGGGAGGCGATCGTTCAAGCCCTCAACTATTTGAAAACTTTCGATAAAGATGGCGATGGAATTCCTGAAAATTCTGGTGCGCCAGATCAAACTTTTGATGATTGGAAGTTGCAGGGTGTTAGTGCTTATTGTGGGGGATTGTGGTTGGCGGCTTTAGAAGCGGCGATCGCCATTGGTAAAATTTTACTCAACAATGTAGAGAGGTTACATGTAACGTCTCTACATGTAACCTCTCTACAAGAAACGATCGACACTTATCAATCTTGGTTATCGCGATCGCGTCCTATCTACCAAGAAAAACTTTGGAACGGACAATATTATCGCTTGGATAGCAATAGCGGTTCTGATGTCGTAATGGCAGATCAACTCTGCGGACAATTTTACGCTCGTTTATTAAAACTACCTGACATTGTACCGCAAGAATGTGCTTTATCTGCACTCAAAACTATATACGATGCTTGCTTTTTGAAATTTCATCAGGGAAAATTTGGGGCGGCGAATGGTTTAAAACTGAATGGTTCTCCTGAAAATCCTAATGCTACCCATCCATTAGAAGTATGGACGGGAATTAATTTTGGATTGGCGGCTTTTCTCTTGCAAATGGGAATGAAAGCTGAGGCACTGCAATTAACAGAAACAGTTGTCAATCAAATTTATGAAAATGGTTTGCAATTCCGTACTCCAGAAGCAATTACATCTGTTGGTACTTTTCGGGCAAGCTATTATTTGCGAGCAATGGCAATTTGGGCAATTTATGGCGTGTGGTTTGATTTTTAGCGATCTAGCAATTTACCATCTTTTGCTTTTGTCAATCGCTTGACTTTATTTGATGTTTTCTTAGCAAATGCTTTTTATCAGTAGTTGTTGCTGCACGTCCCTGTTGCTTTAACAGTTGAATGGAATATAAGGTAGCAATAACTTGAATCGTTCCCATTGTGATAAATAAAGTATTGAAAGACAACCAATTAACAATCACTCCCCCAAGCACTACAGCAAGACCAGTCATGACTTTTGATTGTCCGTCAGCCAAGCCCCAAATTTGCCCTGCCTTTCCTCGATCTTCATATTGTGCATATAAAGCATTCCAGGTAGGAGTTGCTAAAGCAGAAGCTATTCCCAACCCTACCTGAACGACAAACAAACTTAGTTGAGAAGATACGAATAGATAGCAAAATGTGAAAATGGCATTTAAAGCATAGCCAATTATCATGAGTTTGGCTTTGCTTATATTGCGGTCTGATAGCCTTCCAACTAGGATGGTAAAAATTCCCGTAGCAACTAGATATGTAGCCCAAATTCCGCTAATATCAAGAATATTACCTCCAATTTTTTGAGTGAATAAACCAAAAATCGGAGCAAACATTCCTTCGCCTAAGTACCAAATATTACTACTGTAAAGTAGGATTTTGAGATTTTTTTGTAGCATAGAAAACACAACAATGACTTAATGAACTGGATATATTCTATGCAGTTATTAGTCTATGTTGACGGTCGTAGTAGGTATCAAGTACGGAATCAAGCCGTTCTTTTCCAGCAGCAACGGCATTCACTTTGTCTACAAATTTACTTGAAATAAACTTTCTTAATGGCTGTTCGACGCAATTGAAATAGGGCATGACTTCAGCAACTTGTCTATCCCATTCTGGATATAGTAACAAAAAATCATCAGGCATAACTTTAGTTTTGGTGATACCTGGCTCTGGAAGGCATTCAAAAGGTTTGTCTAAATTAAAACAAGCATAGTGATCGGTTAATTCTTCACCAGGATAAATGTCTCTAGGAGCTATTTCAAAGTCATAAGCTGTAGAAATACAGTTGGCATAAAAACTATGATTGATATATCTACCAATGTCCCAACATAGTATATAGTTACCGTCTCTTCCTCGAAAAGAATATTTGAATACGTGCTCTTGTTGAAGTCGGTCTAGAGACAATATATATCCCTCGTCGAATTGCTGATCTAATTCATCCAATACCCACACTATCGTTCCTTGAGGAATAAATTTAGTAGCAAATACACCGTAACCAATAATTTCATTAACAAGACGTAACTCTGTGTCTGGATGAATCATAAAGTTTTAATGTATAGCAATGCGTAATTTTCTATCATAATTATTTTCGCAGTATACGCAATTTAAGCTTTTTTTAATATTTCTACATAGTAACAATATAAATGTTAGGAGTTATACCCCTGGTTATATATAATATCTAACTCAATTTAACAGCGATTAGTTGTAATTACAGCTATTTCAAAGCAACATTTAAAACCTAGTATATTATAGCTATCTTAAATAATTCACGAACAGTAAACAGCTTTCTCACATTTGTAGAGCAAATATTCGTAGAGCGATCGTTGCCAAATATACAGTTAAAGCTTGACCTTCAGGAAATTTCCCATAAATGATGTGACTGAGAGCGATCGCCATTGCTGAATAAACATCTCTAGCGCTGCCGCTGTAGAAGTGTATGATAAAAATTCAGTAGGCGATCGCCCCTCGCCAAAATTTAAGTTACTAGAGTAACTGCTCCAGTATCTAGGTCATAACGACCACCTACGATTTTTAATTTCCCATCTTGAACCAGTTGAGATAGTATTGAAGAACTCTGCCGCAGTAGGTCAACTTGATACCGAATATTAGCCACAACAGCATCATTCACTGGATCGTTTGATTGAGCTTTTATCCCATTTAATGCTGGTTTGATATCCTCAACAAAAGTACCAATTCTACCAGGAAGTAGGTCGCTTTTGAGTGCTGCTTGTACTGCACCACATCTTTCATGTCCTAAAACTATAATCAGTTGAGAACCTAGCACCGATGTAGCAAATTCTAGGCTACCTGTAGCTGTAGGACTGACAACATTACCAGCAAGCCGAACTACAAACAAATCTCCTAGTCCTTGATCGAAGACAATTTCTGCTGGAACTCGCGAATCAGCACATCCCAAAATAGAAGCAAAAGGATATTGAGCTACGGCAACCTCTCGTATGCGCAATCGCGATTGGTTAGGAGTCTGCCGCTTCTCTTTTATAAACCGTTGGTTGCCCTCCACTAATCTCTTGAGAGCATCATCTGGACTAACGGACTTTGGTTTTTCTTGAGTGTCTGTTTGTTGTGCCACAGCAGGTTGTGCGCCCCACGAGCTACTAACAACAGTAGTCGCAGCTACACTAGCTCCTCCTACACCCATCAATTTGAGCAAATTGCGCCGTCCAACAAATCCATTTTTTCGAGTCATCACCGTACCTCAATTAAAATTATTTGCTGATTTATACCTGATAAAACAGGAAAAATCAGCATAGTAAACCTCTATGTTTGCTGCGTTTGTAGTCGCACGACCTAATTTCGTTTTGACGTGAAAATCTGCAAATTTAAAATAAACTAACTTGCAAAAAATTTATCAAACAACAGACCCAACGATTAGGAAATTTATCAAATTATGGGTACAAAAAACTCATACTTACTATAGAGCTATTTTATGGTAAGTACAAAAAAATAATAGTTGAGTCTATGATATTCATCAAAAGGAATAGATATACTGCGATCGCAATTTTTTTTGTTCTCGGCACAAAAAGCTTTTTGCTGTACTCAACACGACTTTCTTAAAAAGAAGAATTGACATAAATTCCAATTATTTTTTACCAGTTGACCTCTCCGGTAAATTAAAATTCACGCCCCTCACCTTACTGGCATTGACGACCCTGGAGCCAAGCGCAACTGAATGCCGATACGAGAACTAGCAAAGATGACACGTCAGATGCTTGGCGCTGCATGGTAGGGCTGGGACTACAACTAAATCAATGCCCCTCTAGCTCGGATTTACCGCCTCTCACCTCTTACCTCTCACCCCTCGCCTTCTGCCTTAAATCTAAAATCTTTGAATTCACTCCCATAGCTAGGATTGATTGTTACCATTAGCGATCTAAAATGACACTGATTAGTAGCAGTTACAAGCAATTGATTCTATGTTGCGCCATCGATCGTTCTTATCCCTTATTTTGGTAATTTTGGCAACATTTCTCATCGGCTGTAGTAGTCCCAGCACTGCCACAGTACCCCCGACCTACAGCTCGGCTCAAATTCAGCAGATCCAGCAGTACATTCCCGATATCCAAAGCTTGCGCGATCGCGCCAGCAGAGAAATCCCGTCTTTAGTACAAAGAAAAGATTGGATCGATGTCGGTAATTTCGTCCACGGACCTTTAGGAGAACTGCGATTGACTATGAACTACATGACGCGCAATCTGCTGCCGCAAGATCAATCTAAAGCAAAGCAGATTACGCGAAACTTCTTTAACGACCTAGTAGCGGTCGATCAAGCTGCTCAACAAGGCGATGCGAAAAAAGTCTTGCTCAACGCCAGAGAAGCCATAGCAGACATCGACAACTTTCTTCAGTTACTTCCCCAAACAGCAGAGTAAGGAGTCGGGAGTCGGGGACAAGGGAGACAAGGGAGACAAGGAAGACAAGGGGGAATTACAATCTATAATTCCAAATCTAAAACCCAAAATTTCTCTTATCCCTTACTCCTAACCGCTCAAACATGACTCAAGTAGTAATTATCGGGTGCGGTGTAGTGGGGGCAGCGATCGCCTACGAACTGAGCCAAGTTCCAGGGTTACAGGTTGCTGTCCTCGATCGCCAATTGCCAGCGCAAGCAGCAACAAAAGCGGCTTTGGGCGTTTTGATGGGTGTCATCAGCCATAAAACTAAGGGTAGGGCGTGGCAGTTGCGACAGGCAAGTATCCAACGCTATGAAACCCTCATTCCAGAATTAGAAGCACTCACAGGGCATCACATCCCCTTTAATCGGCAGGGAATTTTGATGTTGTGCGTGGCAGCAGAACTCGGTTCTTGGGAGAAACTCGTCGCTACTCGCGCCTCTCAAGGCTTAGCTTTAGAAATTTGGGATGGGGCAAAAGTCAAGTCTTATTGTCCGCAAATTAACTGCAATCCCTCGACTTGGGCAATTTACTCGCCCCAAGATCGGCAAGTCGATCCGGTGAGTTTAACTTTAGCTCTAGTTGCAGGAGCAAAACGCAACGGTGTCAAATTTTACTTTGGAACGCAGATAGAGGAATCTAATTTCAGTTCTAGTTATGCTAAAGGTGGTTTGCCCGACGATCGCCGCATCAGACAAATAACAATTTCTGGAGAGCGATCGCATTTGAATGTTGATTGGCTAGTTGTATCGGCTGGCTTAGGCTCGTTACCATCTCTGCCAACAGAAACTTCACCCCCGCTAAAATTTGACATCGTACCCGTACTAGGTCAAGCTATTCACCTCAAGCTCGATCGCCCTCTGGGTAACACAGATTTTCAACCCGTCATCACGGGTAACGACGTGCATATCGTTCCCTTAAATGGGGGTCAACAAGCAACAGAATATTGGGTAGGAGCAACGGTAGAATTTCCTACTATTGGACGAGAAATCGAGGCAGCACCAGCCTTGTTAGAGGCAGTCATGCAACAGGCGATCGCTTTTTGTCCCGCTCTGGCGACAGCCAATATTATCACAACCTGGTCTGGTTTGCGTCCCCGTCCTGAAGGTCGTTCCGCCCCCATAATTGACTACCTGTCAGGATTTAGCAATATCCTCTTAGCGACAGGACACTATCGCAACGGTGTTTTACTCGCACCCGCTACCGCACAAGCGATCCGCAAAATGATATTATCTTCTGGTTAAGAGTGGTTGTTGGTTGTTGGTTGTTGGTTGTTGGTTGCTATCAACCATTACCCATTACCCATTACCCATTACCAATAAAGTATCGTGTCTATTACAGAACATCAAATTAATGTTGGTTCCCTAGAATGGTTTTACCGCGAGGTTGCTCCGATTGGAATGAGCGATCTGCTGCCAGTGGTGCTGTTACATGGTCTACCTTCCCATAGCTACGGTTGGCGACACGTGATGCCTGCTTTGGGGAGTCAGGGAACAAGGGCGATCGCTCCCGATTTGATTGGCTTTGGTTCGTCAGCAAAACCCCAAGGGCGGGATTTTAATTACACTCCCGATGCTTTTGTCAAGGCATTAGATGACTTTATTCAAGCTTTGGAGATCGATCGCTTTTGTTTGGTCGTGCAAGGATTTTTGGGTTCGATAGGCTTGCAGTATGCCTTACGCCATAGCGATCGCGTCGAAAATATTGCTATTCTCAATACTCCCTTGACTACGGCTGCTAAACTACCTTGGCAGATGCAACAGTGGGGACTACCTTTTGCGGGAGACATGGCGACGCAAGATCCTTTATTGGTGGATCGTACCCTCGAAGGTGGTAGCCGTTACCAGATTTCGGATGCAGATTTAGACATATTTCGCAAGCCTTTTTTGAAAAGTTCAAAAGCGGGGCGATCGCTGATGACGACGGTACGCAATCTGAAAATGTCCCCGTCTATGACAGAAATTGCTGATGGTTTTCAAGACTGGAAGAAACCACTTTTAATTGTCTGGGGTGTCAACGATCCTTGGCTTCCTGTCGAAATCGCCCAGAAATTTGCCAGCAACCTATCCCAAGCAGAGATTGTCAAACTTGAAAAAGCGGGGCATTATCCTCAAGAGCATTTTGCCGAAGACATCTTATCAGACCTTTTACCTTTCGTGCGTCGTGCTTCGTAGAGTGCGAGATAGCTTCATTCGATTTATTATGAAGTAATGTAAAGAAAAGCTTCTCCTTTCATATGTCTGACCGATTCATAGGTAAACCCCGTCCTCTTTGGCGTGTCATTTTACTGTCTGTTGCTAGTCTGATGCTGTATTACGGCTGGTATAAATGGATTATCCAAGAAGAATTACGCCGCTACAACGGTTATGGCTGGTCTGGGACACTGTGCTTAGCACCTTTTGTACTAGGGGTTGTCGTTCCCCAATTGTTACGGATTTACGATCCTGACGTACCAGGTTGGTTCGGCTGGTTTTCACTGCTGGGGGTGGTTTGGATTTATATCGTGCAGTTCAAGCTGTATAAAACTGTGAATGCGCTGTATCGAGAAGCAGGAATGAAAGAACCGCTAACTGTTTGGTGGATATTTGTACCTGGCTTGAATTTAGTTGTCGGTTTGAGACAAATTCATTTTTTGAGTCAATATTGGGCAAGCAAACAAGGAACAATCGTGAAGGATGCTTTGGCTGAAAATATTCCTTTCTTGTCTGCAAATGCTTAAATAATTTTTTAATTGTCGAGCTATATATAGCACTTCTGGATCGATTAACAATAGGGTGTGTTATTGTTAACGCACCCTACCGAATGATTTACTTCTTCAGCGGATCGTGACCCCAGTTTTTTAGGGAATAATACCAGCGCGAATTCTCAATATCGTGCGATGGCTTTTGGGCGCTATGACGGTGGACGTAACTGATGACTTTCTTCATATGAGAAATCTCGTCTTCAGTATATTCATCCTCTTTTTTTTGCAATAACTCAACGATTCGTCGTCCAGATTTATGTCCGGTTGACTCGTCATCATCCTTTTTTTGTCCTACCGCTTGTGACTCCTCAGTTTCTAACCAAGCTTCAAGCTCTTTAGGAGTCATATTGACGACTTGCTGAAATTCGGCGATCGCAGAATTGACATCTTGACTCATAACTTAATTCTACTCCTCTACTTTGTCCAAAGCATCTGGTTTGTGAGCTGCTTCTTTCCCTGTTTTTTCGCTTTTTACCAGATACTCAGGATTGTCTTTCGATGCAGCAACGTGATGTCCTTTAATTTCTGTAGGAGAAGTAAGTTTCTTTTCTACTTCACCAGTGGTTTTACCTTGAGAGGTTTTCCACTCGACTTTATCGCCTTGCTTAAATTCTTCAGACATGAGTAAAAGATTGTAACTACTTAATTTTTTTACCTATTAATGTTTAATTATCTTGACGATTAAGCAAGCAGCCATCAATCTATTTACAGATTACGAATTATGTAAATTTGACTTTAAATCTTACTTTTGTCAGTGGTTGAGATTTAGATAGCGTGGTGGGGGTATTTAGGGGATTTTTGCGATCGCCAAAAGACTCTCATAGAATTCTCGCTCGCATGGGTGACATTTGTAGGGGCGCACAGCTGTGCGCCCCTACAGAACGTGTGTTTTCCTCAATTGAAAACTGCTATCAGAAACACCAAAGCCACCACCACCTGGGGTTTCAATGACAAAAATATCTCCAGGCTGCATCTGCGCGATCGCCGTACTACCTAATTCCTCCACCGTACCATCTTGGCGTTGAATATAATTTCTCCCTACTTTCCCAGGCTTACCACCCTGCAAGCCAAAGGGAGGTACAACCCTACGTCCAGAGAGAATAGCAGCAGTCATTGGTTCGCGAAACTGAAGACAACGAATGACACCATTACCACCGCGATGCAAGCCTTCACCACCACTGTGAGGACGAATGCTAAAACTATCTAACAAGACTGGAAATCGCCATTCTAAGACTTCAGGATCGGTAAGGCGGGAATTTGTCATGTGAGTATGCACCGCATCCGTACCGTCAAAATCTGCACCCGCACCCGAACCACCGCAGATCGTCTCGTAATATTGATGGCGATCGCTACCAAAAGTAAAATTATTCATCGTACTTTGTGCCGCTGCCATCACACCTAAAGCACCATATAAAGCATCGGTAATCGCTTGGGAAGTCTCGACATTTCCCGCCACCACCGCCGCCGGATAGCGAGGATTCAACATACAACCTTCAGGAACGATCGTTTCCAAAGGTTCGAGACACCCAGCATTCAGAGGAATATCGTCATCTACCAAAGTGCGGAAGACATACAGCACCGCAGCTTGGCACACCGCAGCCGGAGCATTAAAATTGGTTTCTAGTTGGGGAGAAGTGCCAGTAAAATCGATTCGAGCGCTACGGGTAGATTTATCGATCGCGATCGCCACTTGAATGACACTACCATTGTCGAGTTGGTAAGCGAACTCTCCACTTTTGAGTCCTTCTATAACTTTTCGCACCGACTCGGCAGCATTATTTTGGACAAAACCCATGTAGGCTTGGACTGTTTCCAGGCTGTAGTGTTCTACCATTTTGTGGAGTTCTTGCACGCCGCGTTCGTTTGCAGCAATTTGGGCTTTGAGATCGGCAAGATTTTGCATCGGGTTGCGGACGGGATACGCGCCATCACACAGGAGTTGCATTAACTCCGGTTCGCGAAACTCTCCTTGAGATACCAGCAGAAAATTATCAATTAATACCCCTTCCTGTTCCACAGTCGTGCTATTGGGTGGCATCGAACCAGGAGTAATCCCGCCAATATCGGCATGGTGTCCCCTGGAAGCGACGTAGAAGATGGGTGTAGGGGCGGGTTTAGCAGATAAATTGTCAGCCTCAACTGTCAATCCTGGTTCAAAACCCGCCCAGACGGGAGTAATTACGGTAATATCGGGCAGGTGAGTCCCACCATTGTAAGGATTATTCGATACGTAAACATCATCAGGTTGCAAGCTACTACCTTTCTGGGCAATCAACGCCGTCACGCTTTCACTCATGGAACCCAAGTGAACTGGGATATGAGGCGCGTTTGCCACCAACTGTCCGCGAGAATCGAAAATGGCGCAGGAAAAATCCAACCTTTCTTTGATATTGACCGAAGAACTCGTATTTTGTAACGTTATACCCATCTGTTCCGCGATCGCCCGAAATAAATTATTGAAAATTTCCAACATGACGGGATCTGGTAGTTGGTAATTGGTAATTGGTAATTGGTAGTTGGTAGTTGCTCCCTTGTCCTCCTTGTCTCCCTTGTCCCAATTTTGAATTTTGAATTTTGAATTTTGAATTTTGTCTCTGACTCCCTGCTCCCTTCTCAACACCAAATGATTTCTCTGTGTCACTTCGGCTTGCCAGCCAGGTTCGACGATATTCGTCCCCGTGGCTTCCGCCACAATCGCCGGACTGAAAATACAATCTCCTGGTTGTAAGTCTTCTCTTCTGTATACAGGTGTGTCGTGCCACGCATCGGCTGTATACATTTGTACTGTCTTCACTGGCACGGGAGGTGCGTCGGTGCGCCGGGTCATAATTGGTTCTGTAGCCACCTCTGTTTTTAAGATCGCCTCCACAGCTACAGCCTCGACAATTAATTGCCGATCGGCAGCAATAAACCCGTACAGTTGACGGTGCGCTACCTCAAACTGCTGTCGCATTCCTGCTATATCTTCATATCGGACTACCAAAGGCGAATCTGTCCCCTCGTAGCGCAAATGTACTCGCCGCATCACCTCAACCCTATTGGTAACGCGGAGATCCCTATCTGTAAGATCTAGTTCTGCTTTTGTTTCTAACTCTAACTGGGTTAAAATCTCCTCTAATTCAGCTACTAACCCTACATCTAAAACCCTCTCCACGGCACGTTCCCGCAACGCCCGTTCGTCTGCTAAACCCATACCGTAAGCCGACAGCACCCCAGCATAGGGATGGATCAAAATCTGCTGCATTCCTAAAGCATCGGCAATTAAACAAGCATGTTGTCCGCCTGCGCCGCCAAAACAGCAGAGAGTGTATTCCGACACGTCATAACCGCGCTGAAGAGAGATTTTCTTAATTGCATTCGCCATTTTTTCCACAGCGATCGCTAAAAATCCCGTTGCGACTCGTTCGGGCGATCGCCCATCCCCAATGTCTGCCGCTAGTTGGCTAAACTTGCGTTGCACGACTTCTGCATCTAAGGGCAAATCTCCACGCGATCCAAATACCTTGGGAAACAAGTCTGGCTGCAACTTGCCTACCATGATGTTGCAGTCCGTTACCGTCAGCGGTCCTCCTTGACGATAACAAGCGGGTCCTGGGGTTGCCCCAGCTGATTCGGGTCCCACACGATAGCGCGCCCCGTCAAATTGGGCGATCGAACCGCCACCCGCCGCCACCGTATGTATTGCCATCATCGGCGTTCGCAGTCGCACTCCTGCCACTTCTGTTTCTAACGCCCGTTCGTATTCGCCTGCGTAGTGGGCAACATCTGTAGAAGTTCCACCCATATCGAAGCTGATAATCTTATTAAACCCTGCCATCAAACTTGTCTGTACTGCCCCGACAATCCCTCCCGCTGGTCCCGAGAGAATGCTATCTTTCCCCTGAAACCTTTGGGCATCTGCTAACCCACCATTGGATTGCATGAACATTAATTTGGGTGAGTCGGTAATTGGTAATTGGTAATTGGTAATTGGTAATTGGTAGTTGGTAGTTGGTTGATAATTGTTTTTTGCTCCCTCAACTCCCTCAGCCTCCTCAGCCTCCTCAGCTCTCTTTCCTCTGCTCCCTCCCAACTGACTCGCCACCCGATCCACGTATCTACGCAAAATGGGAGATAAATAGGCATCAACTACGGTAGTGTCACCTCGACTGACGAGTTTCATCAAGGGGCTGACTTCGTGGGAGACTGAAATCTGAGTGAAACCGATTTTTCGGGCTACGGCTGCAACTTGTTGTTCGTGGTGAGGATAGCGGTAGCCGTGCATGAAGACGATCGCGCAGGAACGAATTCCGGCATCGTAAGCTGCTTGCAGTTCTAAAGTATAGGCTGGATTAACAGAAATGAGTTCTTCGCCTTGGGCGCTGTAGCGTTCTTCTACTTCAACGACTCGTTCGTACAGCATTTCTGGTAAAACGATTTGCCGTGCAAAGATGTTGGGGCGATTTTGATAGCCGATGCGTAAGGCATCTCGAAAGCCTTTTGTCACGACTAAGACAGTGCGATCGCCTTTACGTTCTAACAGTGCATTTGTCGCGACAGTAGTTCCCATCTTCACCACGCCAATTTTTGCTGCTGGTAGGGGTGCGTTGGCAGGAACGCCCAGAATTTCCCGTATACCTTGGATTGCTGCATCGGTATAGCGTTCTGGATTTTCCGACAGGAGTTTGTGAACGATCGTTCGTCCGTCAGGATGCTGCGCCACGATATCGGTAAACGTACCACCGCGATCGATCCAAAATTGCCAACGTCCTATCGCGCGATCGGCTACCGTCATCACTCATTCCTCAATGCAAGGGCTATTTGTAAGTTAGCAGTAGCTAGGGTACAGATGCATGGCGCGATCGCCTTTCTCTTGAAATAAATTTTATGAATTTTCAATCAATGAGTTTTTTACTTAGTACTCTACGATGATTTTTAGCTGTAACTTCTAGCGATCTATTTTCTAACTCTAGACGTTCGGGTAGTAGAAAGACAAAACTAGCAATTGAACTCATAACGATCATTTCACCACCATCTTCTAGACAAGCAAGTAAAAAATGTAATAAATGAATTCTGACCAATCCATGAATAATATCTAAAAGAACTCCAAAAAAAGCAAGACTAAATAACATCACGATGAGAGTTTTAGATATTTTTCTAGACACCCGATTGCTATAATAATAAGAAATTGAAATACAAATAAGAAAAAATATCCCCACAATAGCAGAGACTATTGGTTCTAGTAGGCTAGGCATAGAGCAGCTAAAGTATCCTAAGTGCGTACCTTCTATGCAAATATATTTTGATAACGTTTCATGAGCTTGAAAAGAGTCGTCAATCAATAAGTACAAGAAGAGTAAAGACCAACTCAGGTAGAGAAATGAACGCCATCGTAAGGCTAAGAATGCTAATATAAGAGCAATCCAATATTCTTTTATATATTGAAATATTTCTGCATATCCACGATCTTTCTCGATAGAAAGATCGGGATTTGAAATATCAAAGTAAGCAAAAATTAGATGAATTACAATAAATAATATATCTGTTGCAAATAATAAACAGACTAGCTTTATTGACCAGTGATGAATATTTAATTTCACTAAATTACCTCTGCTTTTTGCTACTTAACGTTAGGGGAAAACCTTGATAAAGTTAATATTTTTAATAGAATTAATAAATTCAAAAACAAGCAGTATATATGCCATAGTAGCCCCAATAAATTTGTGACTGACTGTATTGCTGGCACTGCTTGCTACCTGGCAAAACTAACTAGCTGCTTCAAGTTGTCTTGCTAGCTGCATAGTGTTCTACATCGATAATGATGTACTATTTAATACATAAACTTAATGTAACCTTAAGCTAAACTTAGTAAAAACACAACTATTTTTTAGCTTTTTTAATTTTTTCTTAAATTGTTAGTTAAGCACCAAGCCTGAGCGAATAGAAGCGGCTACGAAATCTAATTTCGCTTGTGCAAACCCTAGAAAATCCAATGTTTTAGAACCTGCGCTCGTTTGGTTTTATCAGCGTAGCTGTGACTTGTAGTTGCCAAATGCGAGGTATAGCTCAAATAATTAATCTAAAAATAGTTGCATTAGAAGCAATAACGTGCATATTCAGCAACTAAATTAAAGTTGCCTGATGCCCTGAATCAATCCCTGACAAACACCCGTGAGAAAATCTAAATTTAAGGTTTCAATGCGATCGCTCGGTTTGTGATAGTGAGGGTTGCGTAACATCGCTGTATCTGTAACCATCATCGCTCGATATCCTCGATCCCAAAAGGGCGCATGATCGCTTAATCGCGTTTGGGGAACAATCCTACCTCGGTTGGGAACTGGTAGCCACTCGCTAGGAACTCCTACTTGGCGTATATTTCGGCTGAGATGAATTAAGTCAGGAACAATCGATAAATTACCGATTAAAGCAATGAAATCACCGCGATTAGGGTAAAAACGCTCTAATGGACTTGGGTATCGTTGCGATCCAGGTGTAGCATCGCTATAACCCAACATTTCAAGGGAAATCATTAGGCGTAGCGGTTGCTGCTGCTGGCGTAATAAATCGGCATATGCAGACGCACCCGAACCTACAGCGATACCGTCTTTTCCGGTAAATCCGTATTCTTCTAAATCAAATGCTACGAGTTGAATGGGATGTTTGGCTGGTTGGGTAGCCAAAGATTTTGCCAATTCTAGTAGTACCGATACACCTGTAGCATTATCGTCTGCCCCAGGCGTACCGGGAACGGTGTCGTAATGCGCGCCAATTAAAATTGGTGGAGATTTTCTCTGACTACTTTGTTGCAAGCCAGGAAGATTGAGAATTAAGTTTTGAAAAGTTTGTCCTCTAATTTGAAATTCATGAATGTCTACCTTGCCCCATTGACTGAGTTCTGCATGAATATATTGGCGGACGAAGAAATGTCCTGCTGTTGATAGGAAAGGATCGCGATCGCGGACTATTTCCGTTAAGTGATTCTGCAAGCGTTGTTTGAGATCCACAGTCTGGTTTAATTTTTTACTTAAATAGTTTTCACCTTCATTGTCGTATAAACCGAATATATCTTGCGATTCTCAAATTTCTTCCGTGCGATAGATCGACTTTTTAGTATATATCAATACCATAAAAGTATTGAAATAAATTATTCAAAGGAGTTTGAGCAGTGAATATTCTAGCTTGGATAGTCTTAGGTTTAATTGCTGGTGCGATCGCCAAAGCTATCTATCCCGGTCGCCAAGGCGGTGGTATCTTAGGTACGCTCTTACTAGGTATTATTGGTGCATTTATAGGTGGTACTTTGGGAACTTTCCTCAGTACGGGAACTTTACAGTTGGCAGCCACAACTTTTAGTATTCCTGGTATAGCTTTAGCAGTTCTTGGTGCAATTATTGCTATATTTATTTGGAATGCAATCAACCGTCGTAGCGCTGTATAAATTGTTAGTAAAAGCGTAGCTAAAGTATAATATCTAGAATAAATCGGGATAGGAAATTAGCTAAACTATCCCGATTTTTTAATTAAATATTCGATATACAGCTCTGAATCCAAGCAGACAAAAATTTCTCTATAACCTCTTGCTCTAGAACCGATCTTTTAATAAGAGTTATGTCAGATTGTCAGTCAAACTTAATCCGAACTCACTTCTCGAATTTGCAAAGCATTACCCATCCACTCAGCACCGTGAAGCTGAAATTTTGCTATTTCTTCTTGAGGTTTTGCAGTCATTTGAACGAAGGCAAATCCTAACCCTTCACCTGTACTCCAGTGAGTCGGATAAAAAATATGTTTGATAGAACCATAATTGCCAAAGAGGTCTAAAATATCTGTTTGTGCTACTTGGTGCGGTAAGTTATTAACGAACAGGGTCATAAAAACACTCCTCTATCGATTCATGGCAATGCCTGGACTCTAGTATTCCCAAAATTTCATCAAAAATTTGGCTTGACAGATCGGCTTCGTTTGGAGATCCTCCAACACCCTTCAGGACTTACGCAGTCGATCCCCCAAACCCCCTTAAAAAGGGGGCTTAAAGTCCCCCCTTTTTAAGGGGGGAACCAGGGGGGATCGAGATCTCAGACTTTCTTGTGCATAACTCCTGACCCTTTTTAGGCAGCTAAGCAAAATTGGGACGTGAGGTGATGTCTAATTTGCGGCTTCTACCTATTGTTGCTGTGACAGTTTTGATTGTTACCGCTTGCGAGTCAGTAGTATTTATTTTTTTTGTATATTTAATAACAATTAACTCAGAATTAATAATTGACAGCACATCTACTACGTTAGATTCATGACTTCTGGCAACGTATTACGGGAAGATAATACAAATTTAGCTTTTTCGTAAAATTTATTAAGATTGCTAAATGAACCTCAAACGCTTATCTCAGTTTGGCTCTCCGATTTTAGGTTTACTCTTATTTGGAGTATCGTTGTGGGCGATCGCAACTCAATTGCGAGAGTTCGACTATCGAGATATTTTTCGCAGCTTGGCAGAAATTCCCAAAAGTTACATAGTCCTTGCACTGATTTGCACTGCGCTGAACTACTTGATGCTGACGGGGTATGATGCTTTAGCAATGCGATACATTCGCCGTTCCATACCTTTTCGGAAAGTGGCACTGACGGCGATTATTAGTCAGGCAATTACCAATACTGCCGGATTAGAACTCTTAACTGGCAGCGCGATCCGCTACCGATTTTATTCGGCTTGGGGGCTATCGACTCTAGAAATTGCGAAAGTGATTACTTTCTGTCACGTTAGCTTTTGGTTGGGTTTTTTTGCGGTAGCTGGCTTGGTGTTGATCGGCGAACCTGTATCTGTCCCCTCTTTACTCCGCATTCCCTCAAACTCTTTATTTCCGCTTGGTACGATATTTTTATTTTTAGTTGCAGGATATTTATTGTGGAATACTTGGAGTCACAAGCCGATGAAACTCGGCAAGTGGGGAATTCCGCGCCTTCCTGGTAAGCTTTCACTATTTCAAACAGCGATCGCGATCCTCGACTGGGCAATTGCAGGGGGCGTTCTTTACGTTTTGCTATTAGCTAACGCTCCCCTATCGTATCCAAGTTTTTTCGGGATCTACATCTTAGGACAGTTGGCAGGAGTTATTAGCAATGTCCCGGGTGGATTAGGCGTGTTTGAAACGGTACTCTTGCTGTCGCTATCAGCGCAAATTCCATCAGCCGAACTATTTGGGGCGTTATTAGCATATCGAGGTATTTACTACTTTTTACCTTTGATTGTGGCGATCGTACTGCTGGGGATTTATGAACTGCGGCAACGATTCGAGAAAACAGAGTTTTCTTCGCGCAATCGTACCTAAACTTTCTGAACTCATTTTAAAATACAAGCACAGCCACAGATATTGTTGTATTCGCTGTCTGAGTCAGTGCAAATTATGCTTGAGCTAAGAAGTTTTGAGTGTGGGGTAGGCTGCTACCAACTTCGTAACTATGAACTATGAGTA
This sequence comes from Chroococcidiopsis sp. CCALA 051, assembly GCF_003015105.1. Taxonomy (NCBI): domain Bacteria; kingdom Bacillati; phylum Cyanobacteriota; class Cyanophyceae; order Chroococcidiopsidales; family Chroococcidiopsidaceae; genus Chroococcidiopsis; species Chroococcidiopsis sp. CCALA 051. Next base: position 28,599 of record NZ_PYCI01000054.1, read on the forward strand.
AACAAGAATCTGGAGCGATCGCGCGGGAAATTCAAACCCAAATTTTAGTATTGGGTGGACTCGCCGCCCTGATGTGGATTACCGAATTTATAGATATCTTCTTTTTTAGAGGTAGATTAGACGCTTTTGGTATTCGTCCCCACAGTTTTATCGGCTTGCGGGGCATTTTCTTAGCCCCTTTTTTACACGGTGGATTGGGGCATTTGATTGCGAATACAATTCCCTTTCTAACTCTAGGCTGGTTAGTGATGTTGCGGGAAACCAGCGATTTTTTTGTCGTCAGCATCATTACCATGTTCGTCAGCGGATTGGGTGTATGGCTGACTGGTTCGCCTTATTCAATTCACGTTGGCGCGAGTGGAGTTATTTTTGGTTATTTTGGGTTTTTACTCCTACGAGGCTATTTTGAACGGAGTTTTGCAGCGATCTTATTTTCTCTTGTTGTGGGCTTCCTTTACGGCGGGATGATTTGGGGAGTCTTACCGATACAGTACGGTATTTCCTGGCAAGGGCATTTATTTGGATTTATTGGGGGTGCGATCGCGGCTCGTTTACTAGCTAAACCAAAAAAGAGATATTAATAGTAGGGGCGCACAGCCGTGCGCCCTCAAGAGATCTAAAATTTTTGCTATCTTTAGACTCTATAGTAAAGGTGTATGCTTCGCCATTTTCCCAAGATATAATGCTGCGTTGATATGGCTCAATTAATTCTTCTTCCTTTGTAGGTGGTTCCCACAACATACCATCATTGAAACCCTGATATTGAGTAGCAGAAAATGTGTGTGGAATATCTTCTAGAGAAACACATCTGAGCCTACATCTTTGTGTTTCAATAATGTAGCTTTGAGAAATTTTCATTCTATTGCTAATTGCGATCGCCCATACTTTCAGGTACACCAACAGACGGAACCAACTCCGCATCGCCTGAATTTTCTGATTCGGGAATTGGTTGTTCGCTTGGTTCTGTAATCTCCGGTAAAGCAGGTGACACGCTAGGAGATGGCATGACTTGAGGACGGCGAAAACGATTGAAATATCCCTCAAATTTTTTACCAATTGGAATTTGTGTATTTGGTGTTTCTGGTGTTGTTGGTTCTGGTGTAATTGGTATTGGTTCTACTGGTTTTGTGATTTCTGGTGCAGTTTCTTGAGTAGTTGTTTCCTCTTCAGGAGGATTTAATTTTTGTGTGGGAGATTCTTCGACTTTGGGTAAAGTAGGCGATGGTGTAGCAGTTGGTGGACGACGAAAACGATTGAAATAACCACCAAAACGTTGAGAGTCGGGAGTCGGTAGGGGCGCACTGCTGTGCGCCCGTACTGGGGAGTCGGGAGTCGCTGGAGTCGGTGCGACTGGTGGCGTAATTTCTACTGCTGGTACTTCTGGGGCAATTTCTGGTAATGGTTCCGTTGCTTCAGGAGTCGTTAATTCTGGTGCAGGTGCTTCTACTTCTGGTGTTGGAGATGGTGCGACAACTGGAGAACGGCGGAAGCGGTTGAAAAATCCTTTCGGTTGTTCTTCCTCTAGTTTTTTTGGTGCTGCTTCGGGTTTCTCTTCTGGTTCTACAGCAGGTTCTACTTCCGGCGAAATTTCTGGCTGTGGTTCTACAGCAGGTGGAGTTAACTCCGGTGCAGGAGATTCTTTGACTTCCGGTACAGTTGGGGATGGTGTAGCAGCAGGACGGCGGAAGCGATTGAAAAATCCCTTTGGTTCTTCTGCCTTGGCTGGAGGTATCGGGGTTGGTTCTTTAGTTTCAGTTTCTGGAGTTTCAATCTTTGTTTCGGCAGGCTTTTCTTTCGTTTCGGTTGGTATTTCTTCTTCTGGTTGCGGTGGAGTAGTCTCTTCTATCGCTGGTGGTAAGGGTGCAGGCGCTGCTTCTACTTCACCCTTATAGTCAGGATCGACAATACCACGGGCGGCGGCGGCAGATAATTCGCCCCTTACCAACTTCGAGAGAGTATCTTTACCTTGCGGATCGTAAGAAATGACGCGGACGGTGTTATTAAAAACATTTTTGACTGGGTTGCCTTGTTCGTCGAGAAATTCGAGTTGTACCCAGTTCTTACCCTTGTTAAAACCCGAAAGATAAATCGGTTCCCAGCGATCGATGATAAAACTCTTGCCGTTAATCGTACAACGGATACGCCAGTCGGGAACTTCGTCTTGAGGATCGGCTTGGGCAGCGAGGTGTAGAGGGGCATTGGTAAGGTAAAAGTCGAGTAGGATTGGTTCTGCCCCGTAGCTACCTTTAGGACGACTGTAGGTTAATAATGGCTGGCTAGAGTTAGGGTTGTTATCGTCGGTTTTGGTAAAAACGTGAAATGTAGTTTGGGCGTATGCACCCTCGTTCTTAAAACTTTCGTGCCAAGGGCGAGAAGCGAAGACGCGCAGGGTGTGAGTCCCTGGGGATAGGTTGGATAGAACAAAAGGTTTTTGCACGTCGTAGACGGCTTCGTAGGGCTGGTTATCGAGAATAACGTGAAGATGGGGTCCTAAGCCTAAATCTGAATTTTGAAAAATGGGTAGGTCTTGAACTTGAAAGCGGGCTGATACCGTATCGTCTTGCAGCACCTCATCGGGCTGGGGAGACAAGATTTTCACTTGCGGCTGGCGAACTTCCAAGGCTTGACGCAGTTGCAGAATAGCTTCCGGCGGGGCGACTTCGGTAATGTTACCTGCAAGTTGGACGGGGCTACGGGCGTTTGGGGGAGTAGCGGCACGTAAAGTATCCGAACTGCCACAACTTACCAAACCTAAGCTCAAACATGCTGCGACTAGAACTGCGATCGCAGCCTTAGCCATTTTTCGTAGTTTTGCGATCGCCACCACCCCGAATGCTCCTCATACTCGAAATTTACTATCACCCTCAATCTAAATTTTAAGGGTTTGGGGTCGATCGCCTGAAATGATTTACAGATTGTGCCAGATGACCGAGAAGGAGTCAGGAGCCAGAAGTCGTAGGGGCGGGTTCACCAGATCTCTCTGACTCCGACAAGTATTTCGGGTGAACCCGCCCGTACAGGAGTTGCTGAGTCAGAAATCAGAATTTCTTATTGTTTCCTTATCATGGCTAATTTTTAGCGATCCGAGGGTATTAACGGTCACATGTGACTTATACATTCTTTACAACTATAGTTACTCAGAAACTTCTGTCTCAAGATATAACTCCTAGCTCCTGACTCCTGACTTCCGGCTCCTTTCTTCATAAGTGTTGCAAATTATTTAGCTTTGTAAATTATATAAATAACCCCTTGACTTTTTTCACAGTCGTGGAAAGTTAGACACCTGAACCTGCTTAATGTTGAGCAATTTTGAATTATTGTTAACAAACGCCTAAGATGAAGACAACCGAGATTTTATAATTCATCAGAAAGCAGTTTCACGATCGGTCTTCTTGTCTACCTGATGGATGTCATAAAGCAGACAAAATGGTTGGCTTCTTCAAAGAAAATCGATTTGTGAATTAAACCACTCCTGTTTCCTTGTCAAGAGAGGAGAGTCTAAATGACGATCAGTCCTCCGGAGCGAGAGGAAAAGAAAGCAAGAGTTGTCGTCGATAACGATCCGGTTCCAACTTCATTTGAGTTGTGGTCAAAACCAGGACACTTCGATCGCACCTTGTCTAGAGGTCCCAAAACCACAACCTGGATTTGGAACCTGCACGCCCTCGCACACGATTTCGATACGCATACCAGCGACCTAGAAGATATTTCCCGTAAAATCTTCGCCGCTCACTTCGGTCACTTAGCGGTGATCTTCATCTGGTTGAGCGGGATGTATTTTCATGGCGCTCGTTTTTCAAACTATGAAGCTTGGCTAGCCGATCCGCTGGGCGTGAAGCCTAGCGCTCAGGTCGTCTGGTCTGTTGTTGGTCAAGACATTTTAAATGCTGATGTCGGTGGTGGCTTCCACGGCATTCAGATTACATCTGGGTTTTTCCAAATTTGGCGTGGTGCTGGCATCACGAACACGTTCCAACTCTATTGCACTGCCATTGGCGGTTTAGTCATGGCGGCGCTAATGCTGTTTGCTGGTTGGTTCCACTACCACAAACGCGCTCCTAAGTTGGAATGGTTCCAGAATGTCGAGTCAATGCTGAACCACCACCTAGCAGGATTGTTAGGTCTAGGTAGCTTGGCATGGGCGGGACACCAGATCCACGTATCTTTGCCAATTAACAAGCTGTTGGATGCTGGGGTAGCGCCAAAGGATATTCCTTTACCGCAAGAATTTATCCTCAACTCCAATTTGATGACTGAGTTGTATCCCAGTTTTGCTCAAGGCTTAACGCCCTTCTGGACGTTGAACTGGGGTGCGTATGCTGACTTCCTCACCTTCAAGGGCGGGCTTAATCCCGTTACTGGTGGACTGTGGTTGACAGACCAAGCGCATCACCACTTGGCGATCGCCGTATTGTTCATCATTGCCGGACACATGTACCGGACGAACTGGGGCATCGGTCACAGCTTGAAGGAAATTCTGGAAAATCACAAAGGACCCTTCACCGGAGACGGTCATAGAGGTCTGTTTGAAAACATGACCACTTCCTGGCACGCTCAGTTGGGAACCAACTTAGCCATGCTGGGTTCGCTGACGATTATCGTGGCGCATCACATGTACGCGATGCCTCCGTATCCGTACTTGGCAACCGACTACGCCACCCAGCTGTCCATTTTCACGCACCACATGTGGATTGGCGCTTTCTGTATCGTCGGTGGTGCGGCTCACGCCACCATTTTCATGGTGCGGGATTACGATCCAGCCACGAACATGAACAACGTTCTGGATCGAGTCCTTCGTCACCGCGACGCTATCATTTCTCACCTCAACTGGGTGTGCATGTTCTTGGGCTTCCATAGCTTCGGCTTGTACATCCATAACGACACGATGCAAGCGCTCGGTCGTCCCCAGGATATGTTCTCGGATACGGCGATTCAACTTCAGCCCGTATTCGCGCAGTGGGTACAAAACCTACACACCTTGGCTCCTGGTTCTACCGCTCCTAACGCCCTCGAACCCGTCAGCTATGCTTTCGGTGGCGGCGTGCTGGCTGTAGGTGGAAAAGTCGCCATGATGCCGATCGCGTTGGGTACGGCGGATTTCATGATCCACCACATCCACGCTTTCCAAATCCACGTTACTGTACTAATCCTGCTTAAGGGCTTCTTGTTTGCCCGTAACTCTCGCTTGATCCCAGACAAAGCTAACTTGGGCTTCCGCTTCCCTTGCGACGGTCCAGGACGCGGTGGTACTTGCCAAGTTTCTGGTTGGGATCACGTATTCTTAGGGTTGTTCTGGATGTTCAACACGATTTCGATCGCCGTCTACCACTTCAGCTGGAAGATGCAATCGGATGTGTGGGGCACGGTAGACCCAGACGGTACGATCAATCACATTACGGCAGGCAACTGGGCGTTGAGCGCCACTACCATCAACGGTTGGTTGCGTGACTTCCAGTGGGCGCAAGCCGCTCAGGTAATTCAGTCCTACGGTTCGGCACTGTCCGCTTACGGACTGCTGTTCTTAGGCGCTCACTTTGTCTGGGCATTTAGCTTAATGTTCTTGTTCAGCGGTCGCGGCTACTGGCAAGAACTGATCGAATCGATCGTTTGGGCGCACAACAAGTTAAAAGTTGCTCCCACCGTACAGCCTCGCGCTTTGAGCATCATTCAAGGTCGAGCTGTGGGAGTAGCCCACTACCTCTTGGGTGCGATCGTCACGATCTGGGCGTTCTTCGAGGCGCGAATACTTTCAGTAGGTTAGCATTCAGTCATCAGCAATTCTTATGGATTGCTGATGGCAATAGGTCAGAGGATTCACGTAACCTATGGCAACAAAATTCCCTAAATTTAGCCAAGACCTAGCCCAGGACCCGACAACGCGTCGGATTTGGTACGGCATCGCAACCGCTCACGACTTTGAAAGCCACGACGGGATGACTGAAGAGAATCTGTATCAGAAACTCTTCGCCACTCACTTCGGTCACTTGGCAATCATCTTCCTGTGGGCATCTAGCCTGCTGTTCCACGTCGCTTGGCAAGGCAACTTCGAGCAGTGGATTAAAGACCCACTACACGTCCGTCCCATTGCCCATGCAATTTGGGACCCGCAATTCGGCAAAGCCGCAGTTGATGCTTTCACCCAAGGTGGTGCAAGCTATCCCGTTAACATTGCTTACTCTGGTGTTTACCACTGGTGGTACACCATTGGGATGCGGACAAATAACGACCTCTACATGGGTTCTGTCTTCCTGCTGCTGCTAGCGTCTCTCTTCCTGTTCGCTGGCTGGCTGCACCTGCAACCCAAGTTCCGCCCCAGTCTTTCCTGGTTCAAGAGCGCCGAGCCACGCCTCAACCACCACTTAGCTGGTCTGTTTGGCGTTAGCTCCTTAGCTTGGACTGGACACCTAGTTCACGTTGCGATCCCCGAATCTCGCGGACAGCACGTTGGTTGGAGTAACTTCCTCACCACCCCACCTCATCCAGATGGGCTACAACCCTTCTTCTCTGGTAACTGGGGCGCGTATGCTGCTAACCCTGACACTGCCAATCACGTATTTGGCACGAGTCAAGGCGCAGGAACCGCAATTCTAACTTTCTTAGGTGGTTTCCATCCCCAAACCCAGTCCTTGTGGCTGACGGACATGGCACACCACCACCTGGCGATCGCTGTATTATTCATCGTCGCCGGACACATGTACCGTACCAACTTCGGTATCGGTCACAGCATCAAAGAAATGCTCAACGCCAAGAAATTCTTCGGCGCTAGCACTGAAGGTCAGTTCAACCTGCCTCACCAAGGCTTGTACGACACGATCAACAACTCCCTGCACTTCCAGCTGTCTTTGGCACTGGCTGCACTGGGAACGATTACATCCTTGGTCGCGCAGCACATGTACGCGATGCCTCCCTATGCATTCATCGGGCAGGACTTCACGACACAAGCAGCGCTGTATACCCATCACCAGTACATTGCTTGTGCGTTGATGTTGGGTGCGTTTGCCCACGCTGCAATCTTCTGGGTACGCGACTACGACCCAGAGCAAAACAAAGGCAACGTTCTCGATCGCGTCTTGAAGCACAAAGAAGCGATTATCTCCCACTTGTCTTGGGTGTCTCTCTTCTTGGGCTTCCACACCTTGGGTCTATACGTCCACAACGACGTTGTAGTAGCCTTCGGTACTCCTGAAAAGCAAATCCTGATCGAACCAGTTTTCGCGCAGTTCATTCAGGGCGCTCACGGTAAAGTACTGTACGGCTTCGATACCCTGCTATCGAATCCCGATAGCGTTGCTTCCACCGCTGGCGCTGCATGGCTGCCTAACTGGTTGGATGCAATCAATAACGGCACGAACTCTCTATTCTTGACCATCGGTCCTGGCGACTTCTTGGTACACCACGCTTTTGCTTTGGCGATCCACACAACCGTGTTGGTACTGGTTAAAGGCGCGTTGGATGCCCGTGGTTCCAAACTGATGCCCGATAAGAAAGACTTCGGTTATGCCTTCCCTTGCGACGGTCCTGGTCGTGGCGGTACTTGCGACATCTCCGCTTGGGACTCCTTCTACCTGGCTGCTTTCTGGGTACTAAACACTGCTGGTTGGGTTACGTTCTACTGGCACTGGAAGCACTTAGGTATTTGGCAAGGCAACGTAGCTCAATTTAACGAGTCTTCGACATACTTGATGGGCTGGCTGCGCGATTACCTGTGGCTGTATTCAGCTCAGCTAATCAACGGCTATAACCCATATGGCATGAACAACCTGTCTGTCTGGGCTTGGATGTTCCTCCTCGGACACTTGATCTGGGCAACTGGTTTCATGTTCCTGATCTCTTGGCGCGGTTACTGGCAAGAATTGATCGAAACTTTGGTCTGGGCGCACGAGCGGACTCCTCTAGCGAACCTGATTCGCTGGAAAGACAAGCCCGTTGCTCTATCCATCGTTCAAGCTCGGATTGTTGGCTTGGGTCACTTCGCTGCTGGATACATCCTCACGTATGCTGCGTTCCTCATTGCCTCCACGGCTGGTAAGTTTGGCTAATGCCTCTACCTAGTTGTGTAGTTAAATGAGAAAATCCCTCACCTACGGGTGGGGGATTTTTAATTTTTGATGATTGGACTTTTAGTAGATGTTTTTGATGTGGTTAAAAGATAAATTTTGGATCGTGGTTGAAGAAGTCAAGAAAAGATTTTGTGTCGCGCATCAGCCGTAGGTGAAGCGTAGCGTTAGACGCAAAGGCGCGAAGAGAAGCGCAATACTGAAGAGCGCAAAAGTATTAAGTCTGTAGGAGTGGCTTTAGCAAAAATATTTGTTTCTACACCAGGAACTTAATTAACCCGCCCCCACCCAATGATTCACCCATAAGAATCGATATAGGAAAGAAACATGAGTCGCAAGAAGCAAACCCGAAAATCGATTAATGTAGATGGTAATCGTCCCGTCGATCCTAGCGATCTAGAAGTCAAAGAGACGGTAAATATTGACGGTCAACGCCCGATTGTTGCCGATCGCAATGAAGTGCGCGATACCCTGAATGTGGATGGTCAGCGTCCCATTACTGCTAGTAATCTGCAAACTCAAGAGACATTGAATGTAGACGGCAGCCGTCCAGTCGATCCCAGCAATCTAGACATTAAAGAGACAGTAAATATTGACGGTCAACGCCCTATCGCTGCGAATGATTTTAAAGTTGACAAGACGTTGAATGTGGATGGTCAGCGTCCAATCTCTTCAAATGACAAGGCACAACCTGAGATGCCTTCAGACTTTGTAGATTAATTCGCGAGATAGACAAATTAGTAAGGGCGCACAGAGGTACGCCCATAAAAACATATAGCAATTGACAGAGAAGGCGATCGAATTGAAAATTGTGTCACATTTATGTCACATTAGCCTTCTATTCTATCTTTCAGTAGACCAAACAGTCTGCTTCCTCATGCAAAGATTCAAACCCTCCTCAAGCCACAGTAGGAGGGTATTTTTTTGTCAGTGACCAGTGACCAGTGACCAGTGACCAGTTATCAGTTTTATTTCTTTTCTTCTTGTACTAAGCGGAATTTTGTGCTTGTAGTTCTTGAAACTGCGCTCGAATCGTCTCGATTCTTTTGCGATTTACGCCCAGATCGGATTTCCCCAATCGAGAAGCCGAACGGACGTGGAAGACTTGTGCGTCGCGATCTAAATAAAACTCGACATCATCGACAAAACCCATCATCGCACTCGTGAATTCAGCATAGATATAGCTGTCAGTTTCCGTCACAATATTTGTTTTCGGTAAACTGGAGATAACTTGTTTGAGTTGGGTCAACGCCACCTCGGGAGCAGATGTATAGTTTAGCGGCTCCACTTTATGGCTAGCATCTGTACTTTGACTAGAGACGCAGTTAGGCGTATTCGGACATGGGGCTAGCTTACCATCGCGCACGCCCAAGTTATTTGGTCTATTTCCTGTAAATATACCCACGCTCTTTATCGGCGAGACATCTATACTATGAATTTTAATATTGTATTGCTCATGTTAGTTGCGATCGCAGGCAATTAACATTTTCTCACGATAGTTACGTTGTGACGCGGCTCCAAACTGGAAACGATGAAACTCAGTAAGATCTATCTTGTTACAGTTCTTTGTGACAAAGGCGATCGATGTAAAAAGATTTTAATATTCTCTTGGTTTTTCGAGATTTTGTTGTATAAAGAAGTTTAAATTTTCCCAAAAACTTTAATTAACCTCAAGCACTCGCGCTACGATTAATTTTAGTAAATTATAAGTATATACACCAGCACTAAAGCATAAAAGGTTCAGGAAAAGATTTTAGAGACAATCTCGTCTAAACTAGAAAAGTTGAGTCAAGTTTGGACTGCGATCGCCAACGATCGCGCCAGAATGAAAATGTAAATAAATCATTTTCAGGAAAAGAGAAGGAGTCAATTATGAGTGCATCGGCAGAGGACGAGATTAAATATATGGATGGAGAACCTCCAAAAAATGAACCGATTTCAACTGGAGCAAATGGTTCTCAATATTCTCAAGTAGAAAATTTGAGTAGTGGAAGTTTAGATAAAATCCGAGAGATTCTCTTCGGGACGCAAGTTCGAGAAAATAATAAAAGATTTAACCGGATTGAAGAACGACTGCTGAAAGAGTTTACAGAACTGCGGGAAGATACAAGAAAGCGCATGGATGGCTTGGAAGCCTACATCAGACAAGAGATTGAATCTCTCACAGAAGTCGTTAAAAAACAGCAAGTCAGTCGAGATGAAACTTTAAAAGAACTGACCCAAGAACATAAAAACCAAGTTGAAAATCTAGAGAGAAAGCTTTTTGATTTGGACGAGCAAACAAATAAAATTGCCCGAGATTTACGCCAGCAGATTTTAGACCAATCTAAAAATATGAACGAGGATATAGGCAAGAAATATGCGGAAATTCTAGCAACAGTTGAGCGAGAAACTCAGGAAATTCGGAGCGACAAAGCTAATCGAATTACATTATCGGCTTTGTTTGCAGAACTAGCAATGCGCCTGAGAAGCGAAACCTAATATTGCAGTGAAGCCTAATATTAAAAAACAAAAACTAAGCGCACCTGCCAAGTCGTATCTTGCCGCAGAATCTGAATTTGGTCGATGAATTCGCGAAAGTAGAAGCGACGCTCCGATTCAGATAAATCGAACCAAAATTGAGGAATGGATACAGCCTGAGCTACGGAACGTAAATTAACTGGTGGTAAAGTCGCAAATTTAGCTTGTAACTGGGAAATTTCCGCGCGCAGTTTGTAGGCGCGTAAACTAGCAGTCTCTTCATCCAAAATACCTGTACTAGTAAGCTGAGAAAGTTGAGCTAGGATCTCTTCCCGATTGGCGATCGCGTTGAGTAAAGACTGCTTTGCTGCATCCAATTGAGGAAAATTCATTTGAGCCACTGCATTAGGTAAATCGCGGCAAATAGCAGCAATTGTTTGTTCTAATACCTGTTCGTAGGCAATAGCACCACATTTAGGGCGATGAGGACATTGTAAGGCGCGCAAGTAGAGATATTCTCGCTTTTGACGACGAGCAGTAACGCTCACAACCGTCATTGGCGCTTGGCACTCGCTACAATTCGCTAATCCGACGAGGGAACGAGGAGCGCTAGCAGTTCTCGGCGGGAGCTGGCGGTTACGCCGCAACAGCCGATCGATCTGAGCCGCCTCTTCCCGAGAAATAATTGGTGCGTGAGTATTGGCGATCGTCTCACCGTTTTGATAAGCCGTATCGCCTCGATAAACAGGATTCGTCAGCCAACGTCGTCCTGTAGTCACGGAAATCTTTTTGCCATATTTTTGTGCTAAATGCCGTACTGCTCCGCGCAAAGAACCGAACAGGAGAAAGTTTTCAAAAAAATCTTTCACAACTGGAGCAGTCGTGCGGTCGATCGCGTATTTTTCTTTACCACGCCGATAACCATAGGGAGCTTTACCAGGAGGAGGCAAGGCATTGAGACGAGTGCGAGCGTGTCCTTGACGCAGACGACGGCTGCGCTGCTGTTGTCCTATGGTGTGTAGAAGTTGAATTAAATCTGTCTGTAGCGTTAATTCACTCCCCAAATCGGTTGCTAAAGACGATTCACCGATCGCTACCTTTACACCCAGAGCCTGTAATTGAACCAAGCGATCGCCAATTTCTGCCATACTATCGCCTAGATCGTCCAAGCGACGAATATACAAACAGTTTGGTGGTGCTGTCTGACAGTCACTCAACAACTGCTGCAACTGCGATCGCTGCCCTAAGTCTTGATAAACTCGATCCATACCCTGCCACTGACCGAGATCGGGTGTCGGATCGAGGAGAGGATCGGTATAGCAGTAAGCAAAGAT